>JALGZO010000547.1 GCA_025774865.1 bacterium
TGAGCACGCCCCGGGCCATCGGAACGCGGCCGAGGCTCTCCGCGTGGCGCACCACGTTCTCCTCTCGCACGGTCTGGCGGTGGCGGCGATCCGGGATCGCGTGCCGCAGTCCCAAGTGGGAATCGTCCTGAATCTCACGCCCGCCATGCCGGTCGACGCGGAGGCAGACGACGACGCCGTGCGCCGGTTCGACGGCCTGTTCAACCGCTGGTATCTCGACCCCGTGTTTCGGGGGCGCTACCCAGAGGACGCGGTCGCAGAGCGGGTTCGGTGCGGCCACCTGGAGAGCACGGATCTGCCGTTTGCGCGGGTCGGGGACCTCGAGACCATCGCGGCGCCGCTGGACTTTCTCGGCGTCAACTATTACGGGCGCGTGGTGGTGCGGGGCGGCGGAAACGGATGGCCGGAGGCGGTGCCCGTCGCGCCGAAGGAGAAGCTCACGGACATGGGATGGGAGGTCTACCCCCAGGGATTGCACGACCTCCTCGGCCGCATCCACCGCGATTATTCTCCGGCGGCCATCTACATCACGGAGAACGGCGCCGCATACGCCGACGGTCCCGACGCCGCCGGCCGGATTGCTGACGAGCGGAGGATCGAATTCCACCGCGCCCACCTGCTGGCCGCGCACCGGGCGCTGACCGACGGAGTACCGGTCCGCGGCTATTTCGCGTGGTCGTTCTTGGACAACTTCGAGTGGGCGCACGGATACTCGAAGCGGTTCGGCTTGTACTGGGTGGACTACGTCACCCAGCAGCGTCTCCCGAAGGATAGTGCGCGGTGGTACCGGGATGTCGTCACTACGGGCGCGGTCGAGGAGACCGCGCCGTGACCCGAACCCAGGAGGGTTTCGTGATCGCGGTCTTCCGACAGGCGCTGTTGCGTACGGCGGGGGCCGCGACCGCGGCGGTCTTCGTTCTGTTCTCGAGCTTGGCAGCCTCCGGCGCACAGACCGCTCGCGTGGTCTCGGACGAGACCGGGCGCCGCCTTCAGGTCGACGGCCGCGATTTCTTAGTCTTCGGCATGAACTGGGGCCACATGCCGATCGGTCAGAACTACACGTACAACCTGTGGGATCAGCCGGACGACGTCATCGAAGCGGTGCTCGCGCGCGAGATGTCGCTGCTCCGCGGCATGGGTGTGAACACGATCCGTCAGTACGTGGGGATCCCCGCGCGCTGGATTCAGTACATCCACGAGCGTTACGGAATTTACACCGTGCTGAACCATCCGCTGGCGCGCTATGGCTACACGCTGGACGGCGTCTGGATTCCGTCGGTCGATTACTCGGATCCGCGTCTGCGGGAGGCCTTGAGAGCCGAGTTCCTCCGCACGGTGGAGGAGTTCCGCGACACACCCGGACTCCTCATGTGGCTGCTCGGCAACGAGAACAACTATGGCCTGTCCTGGAAATCGGCCGAGGTCGAGGCCTTGCCGGAAGGCGAGCGGCAGGCGGCCCGCGCGCGTTACCTGTACTCGCTATTCGGAGAGGTGATCGACGCCATCAAGAAGGCGGACCCGGACCACCCGGTCGCGATCGCCAACGGGGACGTGCAATACATCGACATCATCGCCCAGGAGTGCGAGGGGCTGGACATCTTCGGCTCGAACGTCTATCGCGGCATCTCGGCGCGCGATCTTTTCCAGGTCGTCGAGGACAAGTTGGGCGTTCCCACGATGTTCACCGAGTTCGGGGCGGACGCGTGGAACGCCCGGGAGATGCGCGAGGACCAGGAGGCGCAGTGCCGGTACCTGGTCGGCCAGTGGCAGGAGATCTACGAGCAGTCGGCCGGGAAGGGACGGGTCGGCAACGCGATCGGCGGGATCATCTTCCAGTGGAGCGACGGCTGGTGGAAGTTCGGGCAGGAGGACCGGCTCGACGTCCACGATACGAACGCATCGTGGCCGAACGCGGATTATCCGGAGGACTACGTCCCGGGCGAGAACAACATGAACGAGGAGTGGTGGGGAATCTGCGCGAAGGGGACGCCGGACGACCGCTTCCTCTACGACCTCTATCCCCGCGCCGCGTACTACGCGCTGCGGCAGGCGTTTCTCCTCGATCCGTATGCGCCCGACACCGATCTGGACGCGATCCGCGCGCACTTCGGCACGATTCAGCCGACGGCGTTCTCCCTCGACGCCCGCGGGAATCGCGCGCAGCTCGCCACCGACGAGCTGACGCGGGGGCGCCTGAGCGGCCTGCGTCTCGAGTTCGAGACCTACAGCACCGGCGGCGAGCTCATCAGTACGCCGGACAAGGGTTCGCCGGCTGCGAGGCTGCCCGCCTTTCTCGGTTTCGATCAAATGCAGTCGTTTTATGCGGACTTCGAGTCGCGCCCCGCCGGGAACCTGATGGGCCGGCTGTCGCTCAACTTCCTGTCGCGAGTCCCGCTGAACCCGATCGACGAGATCTTCTACGAGAATCGCGCGAGGGGGGTCGACCTCAACGGAAACCTGGTTGACCTGGAGAGGCTGAAGGTCTACCAGGCCGAGCTCCGTTGGGAGGATCTCCGCTTCGTGCTCGACGGGTTCTACCGCACCGGGCACTACCACTGGGGATACGAAGGGGACTTCTTCGGCCTCTATCGCGAAGCGAATTACGGCGAGAACATCGACATCTACCGGGGTGAGGCGCCGTCCGGTTTCGAGCTGGCCGCGAGGAAAGAACTGGAGGGGCTGAAGATCGCGTTCGGGCCGGAGCTCTGGTGGGGCGCGAACCCGGCGATCATGGCGAAGTACCGGCGCCAGTTCGGACGCTTCGATGCGACCGCGGTCATCCAGGAAGACATCGCCGCGGCGGCGGAGGACCTCTTCGTAACGGGGGGCACCTCGGCCGCGCAGCCCGTGCCGGAGACTCGCAAGGCGACCATCCACGTGAAGACCACCGTCGGTCCGTTCGGTGTGGAGGCAGGCGGTATCTGGGCCGGCGAAGACAAGATCGGGGAGCCGTTCCAGATCGTCGAGGGAACGAGTGGGAACTACACCGTCCTTCGGGACGAAGTCGTCGAGTCGGATGCCTTCGGATACAAGGGAAAGATGACCTGGGAGCAAGGGCGGTGGCATTGGTACGCCCAGTTCGCGCAGCTGGGAATCGTGGCCGAGGGGTACCCGGACCCGACGATCACCTACACCGGATGGACGCTCAAGGACAGCGGCTCCGGCAATCAAACGCATTTCCTGACCGGGCTGGCGATGAACGTCGGGGACTTCCAGATCTCCCCGAACTTTCTCTGGCAAAAACCCATGGTCGCGCCGATCCCGATCGACGCTCCGCCCCCGGCCCGCCCGCGCAACGTCTCGGTCGGGGGCGATCCGTTCTTCGTCCGCGGTAACCGGGAGACGACGGGCTACGAGCTGATGCTCACTTACGACCCGACGCCGGCGACCTGGATGTGGGTGTGGGACGCGATCGTGCGCGAGGACGCGCCGTTCGCGGCGAGCCTGGGTTTCGTCTACCGCGTTCAGCCGACGACCGTGGACGCGTTCAGCAGCTTTCTTGCCGACGGCACCACCCGCTTCGTCTTCCCGAGCGGAACCCCCGCGCGCGATCTCTACGAGGTGAACGCACGCATCATCTCGAAGCTGGGTCACCACGTCCGCATCGTGGCGGGCCTGTACGGGGGGAACGGCGAGCCGAACGGGAGCGACCCGCGGGAGATCTACCGGGCGGGCGGCGATCTCCGGATCGCCTGGCGCCAGGTGGCGCTCGAGACCTACGCGAAGTTCGATGACTGGGGACCTTACGACTACCACCGGGACTTCAACTTGACTTTTCCCGAGCAGCTCATGGGAGATCTGTCGTACACGTTCGGCCGGCCGCTGTGGTTCGGGTATCCCCAGACGAAGCTGGGAGCGCGAATGACCTGGCGCTCCCTCGACCAATATTCCCCGCGCTACTGCCCCGCGGAGGTGCCGGACCCGAGCGGAAATCTGGAGTGCGATCCCCTCGCGCCGGGACCGAACGGCAACGAGTGGGAGTTCCGCACGTATGTCCACTTCGCGATGTAGATCGAAGGGCTCACTCGGCCAGATGGCAGGCGGCGGAGTGCCCCGAGGCCAGCGGGAGTAGCGCGGGCTCTTCCTCGCGGCACTGGGGCACGGCGCGATCGCAGCGGGGATGGAAGCGGCATCCGCTCGGCGGACTTTCGAGGCTCGGAGGGGAGCCCGGAATGCTCTGCGGCGAGCTCTCCCCATGGAGCGACGGGAAGGCGCGAAGAAGACCCTGCGTGTAGGGGTGCTTGGGAGCGCGGCGGATCTCGTCGGCCGGTCCCATTTCGACGAGCCGCGCGGCATAGAACACCGCGACCCGGTCGGACACCTGGAGCATTCGCGCGAGATCGTGCGTGATGAACAGCACCGCGAAACCCAGTTCGCGCTGCAGTTGTCGGATCTGGTCCAGAATGTCACGCTCCACGATGACGTCGAGCGCCGTCGTGGGCTCGTCCAGGATCACCAGCGACGGTTTCAGGGCCAGGGCCAGAGCGATTCCCGTGCGTTGGCGCATGCCGCCCGAAAGCTGGTGCGCGTAGCTGTCGAGACGGTCCGCCGGGATCCCCACCATATCGAGCAGTTCGGCGGCGCGCCTCCGCGCCGCGCGCGTGTCCATCGCATCGTGCGCGACGAGCGTGTCGACGATCTGCTCGCCGACGGGGATCACCGGGTTCAAGGCGTCCATCGCGCTCTGGAATACCATCGAGATCCGGCGCCAGCGGAGCGTACGCAGTTCCTCTTCGCCGAGCCGAAGCACGTCGCAGCCCTCGAAACGGATCTCCCCGCGCGAGATGACGGCGGGTGGCGGCAAGATCCGGAGAAGCGCCTGCGCCAGCGTGCTCTTTCCGCATCCTGACTCCCCGGCGACTCCGAGAATCTCGCCCGGGGCGACATCCAGGGTGACGCGGTCGACCGCGCGCACGGGCCCCTGGTCCGTGATGTAGTCGACGCAGAGGTCCCGGATGGAGAGAAGGGGATCAGACATGGTCGGTGACGACGGGCGTGGAAGGCGTCGCTACCTGGCCGTGCTTGGCGAGGTACGCGCGCCAGGCCCGCTCCATCCGCAGCCGGGGGTTCGTGATCTCGTCGAACGAGGAGTTCAGCATCGTCAGCCCGAATCCGACGAGGGCGACGCAGAGCCCCGTGGGGACGAACGTCCACCACGCGCCCGTGAGAAGGGCAGCGTCGTTCTGCGCCCAGTAGAGAATGGTACCCCAGGTGATGACGGAGACGTCGCCGAGGCCGAGGAACTCCAACCCGACCTGCGCGCCAATCGCGTATACCGTGCTTCCGATCACCTGCGAGACGAGCAGCGAGGTCATCGTGGGCAGGATCTCCCGCGTCACGATGCGGAAGCTCGATTCGCCCGCGACGACGGCGGCCGAAACGAAATCCCGCTTGCGTTGCGCGAGTGTCTGCGCCCGCAGGACACGCGCATTCCACGCCCAACCCGTGACGATGAGGACGAGCGCCACCGTGTAGGGGCCGGTCGGAAGGTACGCCGCGATGACGATCGCGAGCGGAAGGCCGGGAATCACGAGGAACACGTTGAAGAGAAGGGAGAGGACGCCGTCGACCCGGCCCCCGAAGAACCCGGCGGTGACCCCGACGATCGCGCCGATCAAGACGACCGCCAGCCCCACACTGAAGCCGAGCGCGAGGGACACCCGCGTTCCGGTCACGAGCTGCGCGAGAACGTCCTGGCCCTGGCCGGTCGTGCCGAGCCAGTGCCCGACGGACGGCGGCTGGAGAGGAATGGCGACGAGATCGTGAGGATCGCCGACGAACAGCGGACCGAAGCACGCGACGAGCAGGAACCCACCCAGCAGCCCGGCCCCCAGGCTCGCGCGGCGATCTTGCCGGATCGCGCGCCACCACACGGAAATGCCCGTCGAAGGCTGGCCGTTCACGACGAAGCGTCCCGCGTACGGGGATCGAGCCAGAGGTAGAGCAGATCCACGAGGAAGTTCGCGGCGAGCACCGCCATCGTGATCACGAGGAAGATGCCCTGCATCAACGGGTAGTCCTGGTTGAGGACCGCCTGCACGAGCAGGTACCCCTGACCGGGATACGAGAACACGATCTCCGTGAGCAGCGACCCGCCGAGCACGAAGCCGAGG
>JALGZO010000548.1 GCA_025774865.1 bacterium
GAAGGTCACCTCGACGGACGCCGAGTCGCCCGGAGCCACCGTGAACGGGCCGGCTCCCGCCGTGATCTCGAAGTCCCCGGCATCGACCCCTTCGAGCGTCGTCGCTGTCACTGCGAGATCCGACGTCCCCTCGTTCGACACGACGAACGTGTGCGGCACGGTCTCGGCGAGCCTCGCGTCACCGTAGTCTTGCAAGGCAGGACTCACGGCGATGTCGGGTTCCACGCCCCGGCCGGTGAGCGGAACATCGAGGGTGGGAGTTTCGAGATCGTCCGTGACGAGCCGAAGCGTGACCGTCTTCGGGCCGAGAGTGGACGGCGAGAAGGTCACCTCGACGGCCGCCGAATCGGTCGGCGGGACCACGAACGGGCCGGTTCCGGCCGTGATGCTGAACTCCGCGGCGTCGATGCCCTCGAGCGTGGTCGCCGTCACCGAGAGCGGTGCCGTCCCGGCGTTCACGACGCTGAAGGTGTGGACCGCGGTCGCGGGGAGTCGTACGTCCCCGTAGTCGTACGAGGCCGGATGAACTTCGGGATCCGGCTCCACCCCCTGGCCGGTGAGCGCCACGTCGACCGTACTCTCGTCGAGATCATCGCTCGTGAGGCGGAGCGTGGCCAATCGAGCCCCGAGGGCTGACGGCTGGAAGGTCACCTCGATCGACGCCGAATCGCCGGGCGCCACCGCGAACGGGCCGCCCCCCGCCGTGATGCTGAAGTCCGCGGCGTTCACTCCCTCGAGCGTCGTCGCCGTCATGTTCAGGACGGATGTCCCTTCGTTCACGACCAGGAACACTCGAGCCGTGATCTCCGACAGACGGCGATCGCCGTAGTCGTGCGCCGTCGGACTGACGGTGATCTCCGGCGTGATGCCCTGGCCCGAGAGGGGAACGTCCGCAGTGGGCTCGTCGATGTCGTCGCTGGCAATCGTGAGCGTGGCCGACTTTGAACCCGCCGACGATGGTGCAAAGCTCACTTCGACGGTCTGCGAGTCTCCCGGCGCCACGGTGAACGGTCCCGCCCCCGCCACGATGCCGAACTCCGTAGCTTGCGCTCCCGCGATCGTCGTGGCGGAGACGTTGAGTACCGTCGTGCCTTCGTTCCGGACGACGAACCCGTGCGAGGTGTTCGCGGTCACGACCACCCCCCCCCAGTCGTAGGCCGTGGGATTCACCGTGATCTCGGGCTCCACGCCAGCTCCCGCCAGCGCTACGTCAACGACGTTCTCGTCGAGGTCGTCGCTCGTGAGGCGGAGTGTCGCGGTCTTCGCGCCGAGCGTCGTCGGCTGGAAGCTCACCTGGACGGAAGCCGAGTCTCCCGGCGCCACCTGGAACGGTGCCGTGCCGGATTCGAGAGTGAACGCCGCGGCGTCAACTCCTTCGAGAGTCGTCCCCGTCACCGCGAGTCCGGCCGTTCCCGTGTTCCACACCACGAACGTCTGCGACGCAGAGGCGGAGAGACGAAGCCCGCCGTAGTCGTGAGCGAGGGGCCCGACGTTGATGTCGGGCTCGATGGCGGTAGCCGAAAGCGGCACGTCGAGGGATCCTTCGTCGAGATCGTCGTTCGTGATGTTCAGCGTCGCCGTCTTGGGGCCGAGCGACGACGGTGAGAAGCGGATCACGACCGAGGAGGAGTCTCCCGGCACGATCGTGAACGGAGCGGCCCCGGTCACGATGCTGAAATCCCCGGCGTCGACGCCTTGGAGAGCCGTCGCGGTGACCAGCAAGTCGGACGTGCCTTCGTTCACCACGAGGAACGTATGATCGGCCGTCTCGGTCAGCCGGATCCCGCCCCAGTCATACGCGGCGGGGTACACCGCGACCTCGGGTTCGACCCCCTCCCCGGCAAGTGCGATGTCCGACGGGTTTTCGTCGGGATCGTCGCTCACGAGGCGGAGCTGCGCGGATCTCGGGCCGAGCGCCGTCGGGTCGAAAGTGACTTCCACGGTGGTCGATTCGCCGGGTGCAAGACCAAACGGTGCCGCTCCGGCGGTCACGGCGAAATCCTCCGGGTTGGTGCCCACCAACGACGTGGCTGTCACGCTCAGCGGGGACGTGCCCAGGTTCCGGACATCGAACGTGCGCGACGCGACGTCCGACAGCCGGAGCGCCCCATAGTCGTGGGCGGTCGGATCGAGAAAGATGTCCGGCTGCACTCCGCGACCGGCCAGGGCCAGGTCGAGCTGCGCCTCGTCCGGGTCGTCGCTCTCCACCCTCAAGAAGGCACTCTTCAATCCGAGTGAGCTCGGGTGAAAGCTCACCTGCACCGCCGCCGAATCTCCCGGAGCCAGCACGAGGGCGCCGCCATTCGCGACCACGCTGAACTCGGTCCCATCCGGACCCACGACCGTGGACGAGTCAACGCTGAGATTCGACGAGCCGTCGTTCACGAGCGTGAAGATCCCCACGGAGGTCGAGTCCACGAGGACGTCCCCCCAATCGAGCACGGTGGGGGCGATAGTGATGTCCTGCTGCAGTCCCGTCCCCGTGAGCGGCAAGTCGATCGTCGATTCGTCGGGGTCGTCGCTTTGAAGCCGGAGCGCAGCCGTCTTCGGCCCCGGCGTCGTCGGAGAAAAGGTCACCTCGACCGTGAGAGACTCGCCCGGAGCGAGGCTGAACGGGGCCCCGCCCGCCGTCAGGGCGAAGTGGCTGGAGTCCGCTCCGACGATCGTCGAGCCGGTCACGGAAAGCGACGCGGTGCCCGTGTTCGTGACGTCGAACGTGCGCGAGGCGCCCGTGCCCACGACCACGCCTCCAAAGTCCTGTGCGGCGGGACCGACGGCGATGTCGGGATCCGTGCCGACGCCGCCAAGAATCACGTCGAACGGGCTTTCGTCCGGATCGTCGCTGGTCACGCGCAAGATCGCAGTTCTCGGTCCGAGAACCGTCGGTTGGAACGCGACGTCGATCGACACCGAGTCAGCCGGAACGACAGTGAGGCTGTCCGTGAACACGACCGCAAAGTCGGTCGCCGCGGCGCCCGTGATCTCCAACGACGTCAGGTGCAGATCCGACGTACCGACGTTCCGAATCTCGAGTCGCTGCTGGACCACCTCTCCGATTCTGGATGGGCCGAACCCGAGGCCGGGCGAGGCGTCGAGGTCTGGCTCGACTCCACGCCCGTCGAGTGCCACGTCGACCTGACTCTCGTTCTGGCCGTTGCTCAGCACCCGCAGAACGGCGCTCTTGTCACCCAGGGCGGTCGGATTGAATTGCACTTGTACGAATCGCGTCGTACCGGAAGCGAGAGTCCCGGGACTGCCCCCGGAAAGGATGGCGAACTGACTCGAGTCGACCCCGGCAAGCGCGATCGAGCTGATCACGAGGTCCGCGGCGCCGTCGTTGAGGATCTGATAGGAGTGGTCCGTCGTTTGCCCGAGCACGACGTCGCCGTAGTCGAACCCGGCCGGGGTGATCGTGATGCCGGGGGTGGCCACGGTTCCGGTGACGATGAGCTGTGGAGGGTTCGTCCCTTCGTGCGTGCTGTAGTAGGTGCTGTTCGAGATGCCGCTCTCGATCCGAAAGCTGACGGGACCCGGCTGCGTCACCGCCGACAGCACGTCCATCTCGACCCACTCGCCCAGAGGCACTGCGCCGAAGTTGCCGGCGGCCGGCCCCGTGATCGCGGGCGCGTTGCCGGCCGTCAGCCCGCTCTCGTCCCACGGGTTCACGGTCCCGTTGAAGAAGATCGACGTGGGATACACCGATCCACCGTCGTTGCTTGCGTCCGTCACGAACAGTCGGAGCGTCGCTCCGGTCACTGTCTGTAGGCTGTCGATCTGGAATTTGACGTACGACCAGTAGTTCGGATTTCCCGCGCGAACCCGCATGTTCGGCTCGCTTCCGTAGTTCGTCGTGGGGGCCGAGTCCCTGACGTGTCCGTCGTCGGTCGATGTGAGCTGGAACAGGGAACCGAGCCCTACGGAGATCGTCGCGACCACCTCGTTGCCGGTCAGGGCGTAGTCGGCCGCCCGGTACGTGAACGAATCCACGCCGGCGTAGCCGGGGGACGGATCGTAGGTGAACGATCCGTCCGGGTTCAGAACGAGGAGTCCATTCGCGGGTGGGTTGGTCACGAATGCGGTGAAGGAGTCGCCGTCCGGGTCGACGTCGTTCAGAAGCACTCCGGGAGCGGCGATGTCGAGGAGGGCGTCCGTGTCCGTCGCATACGCATCCGGCTGCGCGAACGGCGCGTCGTTGAAGGGTTGCATCTCGATGTTCACGACCGCCGAGTCGACGGCACCCAGGATGTCGATTGCGTTGTACGTGAACGAGTCGGATCCGGAGTAGTCAGAGTTCGGCGTGTAAATGAGCCCACCGTCGATCGCCACGGACGCGTTCCCGTGGACGGGAGGCGTGAGGAGCATCGCCCCGAGAGCGTGACCGTCCCCATCCGTGTCGTTGGCCAAGAGCCCCGGCGGCGTCACAACGAGGGCGACATCCTCGTCGGTCGAATAGCTCTCGCCCAGCGCCACGGGCCAAATGTTCGGTACGAACTGCGCCGTGAGGGTCGCGTTCGCCGTGACCACGAATGAGTCGGGGCTCGCGTTCCCCGTCAGCGGCCCGGTCCACGCCTGCAGTCCCCATCCCGGGTTGAAGCTCGCCGTTGCCGTCACCGTGGTTCCCAGGGCGTAGTTGCCGCCGGGCGGTTCGAGCTGGACGCTCCCCTGTCCCACCGTCTGGACGGTGATGTCGTAGTAAGGGAGGGGGTCGTCGTTCTGGATCGTCACGACCCCGGTGGAGTCGACGATCTGCCCCTCGTTGGTCGCGTTGCTGAGGACGATGTAGAACTCCTCGTCGTCCTCGTAGATGAGGTCGCCGCGAACCGGCACCGTGATGACGCGACTGGGGTATGTTCCCGACAGCGTGGCCGTTCCCGACTTCGAAACGTAGTCGACCTCTGCGTCGGCCGTTCCCGGGGCCGTCGCCCAGTCCACTTGGATCTGCCGTCCGTCGCTCCCGGACACG
Source organism: bacterium (assembly GCA_025774865.1). Taxonomy (GTDB): domain Bacteria; phylum ARS69; class ARS69; order ARS69; family ARS69; genus JALGZO01. The sequence continues at coordinate 4,964 of JALGZO010000548.1, forward strand.
GAAATCGTGAACTCCGCCGGAATGGTTCCCGCATCCGGCTCGAGCACGACGACGTCGGACACGATGACAGCGCCGCCGCCGCAGCCCGGGCGGTTGACGATCGGCGGATTGCCGTCCCAGGGATTGCGCAGGATGTCCCACGGGTTCTGCGGGTCCGTCGTCACCGTGATCCGCACGGGATCCTCGGAGTGGCCTCGTCGCACGGAGATGCGCATGATGTTCGGCGCCAGGGGGAACGGGTTGTCCTGGATCCAGGTGTGATCGTTCCCGTGGCCATAGAAGACAGGCTTGCCGAACGCGATTGCCGACGCCTGGAGCTGATCGAAGAACACATCTCGATTCCCGCCCTCGAAGGCGTGGCCGAACACGACGAGCGCGCGGACATTCGAGCCGTGCTCGCTCAGCTGCTCGACGAGCCAGTCCGCGCAGTCCTGGACGCGGGTGGCGGAGCCCGACTCCTCCTGGCTCGGGAGCGTGACTCCCACGAAGAGAACGCCGTCGATGACGAACGCGAAGTTCGACGGCCGTCCGATTTGGCGAACGACCGTGAAGGGTTTGCAGAAGTTGTCGTCGAACGCCATGAAGTTGTCTTCCCAGTACAACCACCCCTGATCGACGTCGTCGCAGTCCCCCCACTCGTTGTCCCCGGGGGTGATGAAGACCGGGATCTCGCACTGCCTCAGAATGTTCGCGGCGTTCGTGTAGCGGTACTCGTCGCAGGGTACTCGCCCGATAATGTCTCCGAGGTGCATGTAGAACTGGGACGGGCTGTACAGGTTGAGGTTGTCCACGTGGTCCTGGAGATCCGCGAACTCGGTGTCGTCGTAGGGATAGTCTCCCGTCAGGGAGAACGTGACCGGGGCGTCCTGGGCCCGCGCGGAGGTGGGTAGCGCGAGGCAAAGACCGAGAAACACGGCGCCGCTGAGGAAGCGGCCGCGGGGGCGTGAGGGGATACGATACGGCGTCGGTAGCGCGTCCGAGATGCTGGTCATCGAGCCGTTTCGAGAGTCGACGAGTCGGCACGTCTAGGAGACGAATCTCGTCTCGAAGTGCACGCGCGAATGCGCCGAGCCGGTATGAGGCAAATTCGGGACCGAATGAGTCGGCGTTTAGAATAGCGCGTCCCGACGGGTGTCTTC
>JALGZO010000549.1 GCA_025774865.1 bacterium
AAGCCCGCGAGACCGCCGAGAATGAAGATCCTCTGCACGACTCTCCCTCCGTGTGGATCGATCCTCTTGCGTTGGTCTCGATGCTGCGCGGTCAGCGACAGCTCCGGCATGACCCACGTCATCTCGAGAGCTGATCCAGATCAGTTTCGACGGAATTCCGCGCCGCGGTGGGCTGCTTCCGTTTCGCGCTCCTCCTGATGCATGTGCATCATGTTCGCGAAGGACCCGCAAGACACCGCGGGTCTGGCCTGTTTCCCGCACTTCCCGCCACGGCTTCTCCCCTCGCCCACCGATCGCTGGGGTGACGAGAATCATGTCTCTTTCTGCGCCGGATCATGGAACTTACTCGCGGTAGCAGAGATCCTCACTTCCGGCTGACCGAAACCGTCTTGCTTCCGAGGAACCGTGTCCCGGCTGGATCCCTTCACCCTCCAGCTCTCACGCCACCCTTCCTGACCCGCAAGGGACGGTTTTCCGTGGGTGATGCGCGCCCCTGTCGCACGAGCTACACTCGCAAACCCGTCTGATGTGTCGCCGTTGGTGAGCCCGAAGCACGAGGTCGCTCATGAAGACAATCCGGAGGATCGCCGTGGGAAACGACCGAACCCGAGTCGCGGTAGCCCTCTACGAAATCGGACCCGACCTGCTGGCAATCATCGAGGGCGAAGGGGCGCACATCGGTGCGGCCACCCTGGCTGAGAGCGACGACCGAGTCGGATTTCGTTCGGAGACCGTTTCGGCACTCGGGCATCGTGAGTTCGAGCTCACGCGCGAATTCTCCCAGACCATGAGCGCGGCGAGCGGTCGGCGGACCGTTACGATCGCCGGTATTCATCTGGATGACATTCGGGAAGGCGAGATCGAGGCTATTCGACGCAACGTTGCGGAGGCCGCCACCGTCCTGAGCTCGACGGTGGCGGCCTGACCCGGTGACCTTTGCCGCCGGAAAGTCAGTTCGAGTCGTACCTGCTAGGCGCAGATGACCATGTCAGCCGGGGCCAGATCCACGCGGATCGTGTTCCTCCCATGCCGCTCCGTTACTTCTACTTCTTCAACAGGCCGACCGCGCGACTCATCGTCCCACCAGGATCCGCGGTAGAGCACCCGGAACCGATCCCCTGGTCGATGGAGGGAACGGTCGATCGTGATCTCCGTGGTCCGCCGCTCTGCTCCATGGGTGTTCAGCGCCATCACGACCTCCTGATCGTGATGGATGCGGGCCCATGGCACGATCTCACCCTGTTGGGGCAAGCGAACTCCGCCACCACGATCCACCAACTCTCTCGGATACTGCCGACCCCGTCGAAGCGACACTCCTACCCGATCAGCGCGGTTGCGAATTGCTGCGATCGCCGCGATCCGCGTGTATGTCGGATGCGCGGGGTCGAAGAAGTGACATCCCTCTGTTTGGAACGCCCCGAAGCGTCCGCCAAACATGGCCTCCCGAACGAATCGGTCGAGATACGACACTTCCCCAGCAACTCCATTGTCCTGAGTCCCGTCGAAGGACTGTTCGGTGCCGTAGTAGATACACGGTATACCGAGCGTCGTGAGCTGCACGCCCACCGCATGTGCTGCCTGCACGTACCGATGCGCACCGTGGTTGCCAGCTGAGAACCGACTCTTCTCGCGGCCCAGCATGTCATGGTCGTCCAGAACCGACACATGGTAGATCCCGGTGCGCCGGTGCCGGCCGAGAACCTCGTTCTTGTCGAAGTGCTCGAAGAAGACGCGAGGGTCAATGAAGCCTTTCACCATCCCGGCGAGACGGGAAGCGGGCTGACCGATATCGAGGACCGCATCGATGTTCCGCCCCCAGATTTCCAGGTATTCCCTCGCCATCTCCGGTCCACCGGCCACCTCTCCGAGCAGCAAGAAGTTCTCCTTCCCGATCGACTCTGCGAACTCTCTCATTGCGCTCGAGAAGTGACGGGAAGCCGCACGGGTGACGTGCTTGAGGCTGTCGATGCGGAACCCATCGCAGTCAGTGACCGCCAGCCAGTGTTGATAGACACGCGTGACTGCGGTCAGAACATCCGGATTGCCCAGATCCAGACTTTTGAGCTCGAAGACGTCACCCCGCCGGAACTCGTTCTCCGGATGAAGAAGGTTCTCCCAGTAGTCAGGATCCCACCTCGTGATGTGTCCGCGGCGGCCGTACCAACTCGGGTCTTGAAACTCGCGCGGCCAGACACCCGCGTCCCGGTCCGTCGGAAGGTCAACGACGGTACCGTCCTTTGACCGCCAACCACGAATGGAATGAGCAAATGGACTATAGGGAAGCGTCTCCACCGGTCGGCCGGTTGCGGGGTCCGCGTAGAACCAGTTGTTGCCGGTGTGGTTGTAGACGATATCGAGTAGAACGTAGAGATCACGCTCATGCGCGGAGCGTACGAGGTCTCTCAGATCTTCGACCGTGCCGAAGCGCGGATCGACGTCGAGGAAATCCTGAATGGCGTAGCCATGGTAGGTCTCCAGATCACACCGCTGCCGCCAGACGGGGCCGATCCACAGGGTCGTGACACCGAGCCGCTTCAGGTAATCGAGCTTGCTCGTGATCCCCCGGAGACAACCGCCCTGAAACTTCATGCCTTCCTCGCGCCACGCGGAGATGTCGCCGACACGGAACCGCGTTGGGTCGTCTCGGTCAAAGAGATGGCGCTCGCTCTCGAGTCCGTCGCTGAACCGATCAGGCAAGAGGAAGTAGATGACTTGGTCTCGCCACGAAGATGGACTGGGATGGGCGCGAGCTGGTGGCTCGAGCGTCACATCGCGCAGAGACCGAGGTGCATCGATGGGAGTGCTTCGCATTTCGGATCGCCTCCTGACCGCCGTGTCACGAGTCGTCGTTCATCCGTATCGACGCTCGGACTACCCAATGCAGTGCCTTTGGGTCGCGGCATGAGGAATGATACGCGGGCGGTGCCATACCGTGGACCATCGCTATCGTTCGCCATGACGCCTTCACCCCGCAGTCGGTGCGGGGCGCGGCACAGGATGACGCCGATCTCGCGATCGGGGGTGAGTTGCCAGCGAGCCGGCGTCTTCTTTACCTGACGACGACGAGCTTGCCGGTCGTCGTGAGCGATCCGGCTTCCAGCCTCGCGAAGTAGACACCGGCCCCCACGGACTGGCCGTTCCGATCCCTTCCGTTCCAGGCCACGGCATGGGCGCCAGCTGGCAGCACGCCGTCGTGCACCGTGGCGATCAAGCGGCCCCGCAAGTCGTAGAGGAGCAGCCTGACTTCGGAGGCGACCTCGAGCTGGAAGAACAGCCGCGCTTCTACCGTCCCCGGGCTCAGGCCCTGGATCCTCAGGGCGAGCTCCTCAGCCGTGGCCGCCGAAGTAACCTCCGGCGCGCCGACACTCGTCTGACTCGCGATGCCGCTCACCACGAGCGCGTAGTCGGCATCGAGCACCGGCGTCTCCACGTGGCTGTCCTGGATGATCTCGGGAGCCGAGACCTCGACGATCCAGACTCCCGCCTCCGGATCCTGGATGAAGACGTTCTCCACTGTGTTCTTCGTATCCGGTGCGCCCCCGGGAATTGACCACGGTGCGTCCATGAGACCTTCGTTGCCGTAGTACGTGGTGGAAGACGGCGAGGTCACCTTGAGGTCCAGGTCGTTGATCCGGTGCTGCGTCTGCACGCCCGGATTCCCCGGCAGATCGGCGTACGTCATCGTGGCCTTCAAGGCCGGCTCGCCGGGAGTCACGGTGACCACGTACTGGATGGCGTCGAACGGCTCCAGAATGTCAGTCTCGTCCACGACGAGGAGCTTGTCGCGCATATCGTAGAGTTTCTGGAGATCCGGCATGCCCCATCCCTGATGCACGCGGGTGCGATCGTCAGTCGGGCCACTGAAGTCGTATTGCTCGGCCGAGTTGACGAGCATGGCTTTGGCCGTCGTCATGTGCGACCGGTTGGCGAACACGTCGCTCCCGAAAACGGGATTGTCGAAGATCCCGTCCGCCCACATCTGGAAGAAGATGCCGACGTGGCCGCAGATGATCGGAGTTGCGCCGCTCGTCCCCCCGAAGTTCGAGGTGTAGGACGTCGGGCCGCAGCACGAGGTCGTGAAGATCAAATCATAGAAATGCGTGAAGGTCGGCTTGACTCGGCCGTCTGCTGCGGGACCGATGCTCGCTTGACCACACCAGCAGTCGTCCGCCTTGTCCAGCGTGTTGCGATGGAGAATTCCGCCGCCGGAGATGATGTTCTTGGCCCAGGCCTGCGGCCGCGAATTGCGGGTGCCCGCGTTGCTTTGCGACTGACAGTGAACGAGGTCGAGATCGAAGAGCATCTGGTCGGTATCGGCGGAGATCGTCGTGTACTGGGTGGTGCGGTTGCTTCCGATACTCGACGTCTGAAACACGGCTCGGTAGGGTGGCTGAAGTAGTTCCGCGGAGTGATTGTAGCGGTTCGGTCCGGTCGTTCCGATGCCGTCGACGTCGGCGACGATTCCCTGCCCGTCGGGCAGGAGACCGCGGGCGGTCGCATTCCCGGTGCCATCGCCGAAACAAATACCGATCGTCGAAGCGCCGTGATTTTCGCCGTTGACCGGGGGACCGTGAACGATGAGGGGATGGGCCTGATGGTCCCCGTGAATCAAGTTGAAGCCGATGTCGAAGGACTCTCCACGCACTCCCTCGCCCGTGTAGTCTTCGACCGTCTCGAGATAGTTGGCGCCCCCGATCTCGCGCGCGATGTTCATATCCGCCTCGTACGGGCTCCATCGATCTGCGAACAGGACTTCGTCCCAGCGGACAACCTCGAAGAGCTGCGTCGGAGTCAGAGTGGCCTCGATCAAGCGCTTCCCCGCGTCGTTGTTGTCGACGGTTCCGCCCGTGGAGGAGATGCGACTCGCGACGATGGCCTTGTGTTCGACCGCGTGCACCATGATGTTGTAGCGGAGAAGCGGATAAGCCGTTTCCGCTTGCGCGAGGTTCTCGAGCATGAACTCCTCGAGCCGATACGCGGGCTCGTAGGCCCCGATCCAGCGAACGTAGGGCAACGCCTCGACTTGCTCACGCACGTCGGCCGTCATCTCGACGAGATAGGCGAACTGAGCGACGTAGTGGTGGACCTCTCCGCCCAGACCCTCGATTTGCGTTCGGAAGGCGTCGAGAGGTTGGGTGACGAACTGGACGATGAATAGCCCGACATCCGCGCCGGCGGCGAGGCTCGGGTCGACCTCCGGCACACTCACCAGCGGGTCGAAGCGCGCATAGCGCAGTCCGAGCTCATAGGAAGCCGGTGAGACCCGCACGAACGACGATCCGTCGAGACTGACACCGTAGTAGTAGACGCTCTCACCGTCGCCATTCTGCTCGTCCCAGGTGGCCAGAACGATCGAGGTACCTCCCACCTCGATGATCCGCTCGTTGGAGATTTCACCGCTGCCCGTGTACAGGGGATCGTTCACGATGTTGAACGACGCGGCGCCAGCGGCTCGGCCATTCGCGAGACTCGCGAGCGAAACGATACCGGCCAGGGTCAGAAGCTTCAGCAGAAGCCTGGCGTTTCGATAGGAAGCACGCAACGTGGTCTACCCCCTCATGGCGACGAAGAACGGCTCAACCCACAGTGGGCGCGAGGTTTGATCACCATAACCGGCCCGGGGCAAGGAATCCACTGTACATGTCGATTCGTACCGCAGGACATCCCGTTACGGGGCCGGAAACGACGCGCCACCCGGATCACCGCTCATCCGGCGGAATACAGGAGGCCCTTGTCTGCAATTGCGTCCGCCCTTTGACTCGTTCGCCCTCGCGGCATTAGGATCGAAACTCTCTCCGAGATGCCATTCACCCCGAAACTCGGAGGCCTCGCAGGAACGATCGACGCAACCTCTCGACAGCCCGTAAGGACCTCCGTTCCATCCGCCTATCGTAAGGAGGATCGAGATGAGGCGTTTCGCGGCGCTGCCTTCATGGTCACCCGGCGAGACGGCGGCCGTCGCGTGACAAAGAGAGGGGAAAGCGAGGCCAACGCTCGAGCCCGGCAGCTGCGGGCAAGAGAAGTCGTTCAGTGATTACCGAGGGAGGCCAAGCATGCGTATTCACGCAGTCGGTGCCGTTGCCGCAGTCTCGCTGGTGCTTACCGGGTGCTACGTGCAGTCCGTTCATCCGTTACATACGGAAGACAAATTGACCGTCGACCCTGGCCTCGTGGGGACGTGGGCGGACGCGAAAGAGCCCAGCGAATCAACCGTCATCAAGGCCGAGGGCGACAATTCCTACAAGCTGACGTTCACGGATGACGGCGGACCCTCTGAGTACGAGGGACATCT
>JALGZO010000550.1 GCA_025774865.1 bacterium
AGTGCGCGGAGTAGTCTCCCGACACGAGGCCGGGCAGACGATTCACGGCCCGGAAGACGTCCTCTCCGATCTGAGGCACGGACTCGATCTCCTCGCGCGACATCGTCTGGCGTCCGCTCGTCCCGGTCCCCATGAAGGAAAAAGCGCTGGGCGTCACGGTGACTTCCTCGAGTGGACGCGATCTCCGGTCCATCGACAGCTCGATCGCGGGGGTCCCGCCCGTCTCGACGCGGAGGTTCTCCCGCCGGATCTCCTCGTACCCGAGGCGCGTGGCGCGCAGCGTGTAGGTGCCGGCGGCGACGTCGGGAAGGATGAAGCGGCCGTCGTGGTCGGTCGTGCTGCGATGACCGGTTCCCGTCAGAGTCACCTCCACCAGGTACAGGGGATCCCGGGATACCGCATCGAGGACGCGACCCTGAACTTCCTCCGCCTGGGCGGGGGGCGCGGTGAGCACGAACAGCGAGATGACGATCAAGAGGAGGGAGAGGGCCGGGCGGTTCATCGTTGCCTTGAATGACGGGTTCGATCAGTGCGTTCGGTGGGGTTGCAAGCGTCTCATTGTGACACAGGTCATTGTCACGAGATCAAGCGGAAGTTTGCAATGGAGCCAGAATCTGCAACGATGTGCAAGTCACGCGTGGAGATCGGCGGGCCCCGGGGTCGAGCCCCGGGGCCGATCGCAGGGATCCGCCTAGAATCTGCTGCGCACCTCGAGGCCGAAGAACGCCGGATCGTTGACGAAGCCGGTCAGGTTGTTGAAGTCGATTCCGCCCGTTCGGGAGAGCCTCCCTCGACGAGATAGGCGTCCTGGAACTCCTCGGACTCGTACAGGAAGAACTGGACCTTGCTCCGGTAGGCCCAGTCCGTGTGAAGGAACCCCTCGCCGGCCGAGCCGATCGGCAGGCCGTAGCGCGCGGTGGCGTTGATGACCCACTCTGGTGCGTTCGGTAGCGAGTTGCCGTTGATGGACACGACGCTCGAGCCCGTTTCGATCGGGGGATCCAGGACGGTCAGACTGTCGGCGTTGCCCGGAACGGTTCCGAGATTGGGATCGTCGATCTCCGTCTTGTTGTAGCTCAGCCCCGCGGTCAGAAGTAACTGAGGCGTGGCCAGGTACTCCAGGTCCGCTTCGAAACCCGCACCCGTGGTCTTGTCCGCGTTGAGCAGAGTATTGACGTTCGTGGCCCCGCCCACGGCCGTGAGCTGCTGATCATCCATCGTGTAGTAGAAGACGCTGACATTGGTGCGGGCGCGACTACCCATGAGGTTGGTCTTCACCCCGATCTCGTACGAGAGAATCTTCTCGGTGTTGGCGACCGAGACCGTGTCCGAGTTGGCGAGGAAGAGGGAGTCGGCGAACAGGAGCCGCCCCTGAATACTCGGGGCCCGGAAGCCCTTCGCCACCCGGCCGTAGACGTTGACGTCCTCGTTGGCCGCGTAGAGAGCGCTCACGTCCCAGCTCACCTCCGAGTCGCTGGGGTTTCGAGTGACTTCCGGGAGTGGGCCGACTCCCCCCAGGAAACCGGGGAGTGGGTCCTGGGTCCGCTCCGCACTGAACTTCTTCTCGTCGTCCGAGTAGCGGACGCCGCCCGAAAGACGAAGCTGGCTCGTGGCGTCGAAGTCCACAGTCCCGAAGAGAGCCCATGCGTTCGTTTCTTGCTTCTGGGTGGCGAAGCCGTTCTGGGGCGACCCCGGGACGGTGGTGTCGTAGCTGAAACTCTCGATGTTGAGGTCCTCCCAGAAGTAGAAGAACCCGGCCTGGAAGTTGGTCTTGACCCAGCCGTTGCTGGCGACGCGGATCTCCTGGGTGAACTGATCCATGTCCGGGATGGCATCCGCCGTTTCCGAAGCGAACGCGACGGGTCCATTCGGACCGGAAGGAGGAGTGAAGGCGCCCCCGAAGCCGCCATCGATGTCGCCCCGGCTGAAGATCTCGGCGCTCTCGTAGCCGGTGACGGAAGTCAGCGTGACGGGCTCGAACTCGTAATCGAGCTTCGCGACGCCGCCGATCGTCTTCACCTCCTGGCTGTTCGCTGCGTCATGAAAGACCTTCTCGCGGTCGAAGCCGTCTCTGATCTCGTCGGTGCCCGATTTGATCATGTTCCCCTGGAACACGCGCGCCGTGCCGTCCAGGTCGCGACCGTGCACGTTGAGGAGCGCACTGAACTCGTTGCCCGGCGTGAGAAGCAACTGCGCCCGCCCCGCGAACTCCTGATAACCTTCCAGCTCGTTGTCCTTCCCGGTGAACGAGTTGTCCACCCAGTCGCTGCGACCCTGGTACAGGATGGACGCTCGCCCGGCGACCACGTCCTTCGAGAGCGGCCCCCCGACCGCGCCTTCGAACTGGGTCTGGTTGTACCGGCCCCAGGAGAGACGTCCGAAGCCTTCGGTCTCGTAGGTCGGCTTTCTGGATTCGAACTTCACGATGCCGGCGGGAGTGTTGCGCCCGAACAGGGTCCCCTGCGGCCCGCGGAGCACCTCGATCCGGTCGAGATCGAACGCGGGAAAACCCTTGAGGATCGGGCTCTCCAGGACCACTTCGTCGTAGATCAGAGAGACCGGTTGCGACGCGTTCAAATCGAAGTCGGTGTTGCCGAGCCCGCGGATGTAGAAGCGGGGGAAAGTGCGCCCGAAGGACGACTCGACGTAGAGGCTCGGAACTCGCGCGGACAGCAGTCGAACATCCGCGCCGGCGGCGGTCATTGCGTCGAGATCCTCGTCGCGGAGTGTCTCCACCGACGAAGGCACGTCCCGCACGTCCTGCTCGCGCTTCTGCGCGGTGACGATGACCTCTTCCAGAGTCTCCGGGGGTCCGCTTTGTGCGTACGCGGCGACGCTCATCGTGAGGGTCAGGAGCAGGGTGCTCGAACTGACCCGCCATATCCGTCTCATTTGTTCTCATCCTGTGAGAGGTGTCAGCGATCGGGCCTACTCGCCCTCGTCCGCGCGTCAGCCTAGCAGGCCTTCGGGGCCGGTCAACGGCATTGACGCCGATGGTCGGGGGCGCGGTGGCCGCCGCCGGCCTCTTCCTCGACAACCTGTTGATGAGGAGTGGCTTAGAGCCGAGCCGCTCCGTGCCGCTAAACACCCCGGCGGCGCATGTCCCGCCGCCGGGCCTTCCGGACCGACACCCTGACTTGCAGGCCCGTGGGCGAGCCGACCCCGGGCACGAGCTCGCTCGAGGTCACGAGGTGCGCGAGCCCCTCGGGCTCCTTCTGCGTCGAGCTTCCCCCTTGAAGGTCCGAGAGAAAACCGAAGTGTTCGGGGAGGAAGACGACTCCAGGGATCACGCGGTCGGTCGCCCACAAGCGGGCCGTGACGGCCCCGACTTCCGATTCGACCGTGATCCAGTCACCATCGGCGAATCCGAGAGCGCTGGCGTCGCCCGGATGCATCTCGAGTTTCGCGACCGGCGCCTCGTAATGCAGCTCGGACGCGCGACCGGTACGGACACGCGATCGGAGATGCTCACGCAGAGGACCCGTCACCAGGAGAAGCGCGTCGTCGTCAGCCATCTGACCGACGAGTGGGGTGGGCACGAAGACAGGGGACGCAGCGCTCGACGCGTCGATCCGCGCGGTTCCGGGTTCGTCCTCGCCCGCGCACGGCCACGGTACATCGAGCTCCTGGCTCAAGCGGAAGGGGGGGATTCCATCTGCGTCGAACGGCGTCCCCTGCGCGAGGCCCCGCCAACGGTCCCACTCGGTCGGTACATCCGAGAAGGAGCGCGCCATTGAATCGGCATCGAGAACGGTTCGGGCGAGCTCGACGAGGATCTGTTCCGCCGGTTTCGCCACCCCGGGAGGCGTCGCTTCCGCTTGCAGGCTCTGACAGCGACGGTCGAGCGTCATCATCGTTCCCGACGACTCTCCGGACACGAGCGCGAGTGGCAGCACGACGTCGGCGAACACCGTGGTCTCCGTGGGAACGTGGGTCGAGGAAGCGACGGTGAACGCCTGCGTAAGCGCCCGTCTCCAGGCTCCCGCGTCCGGCATCTCCGCCGCGAGGTTCGTGCGGAGGACGAGCATCGCCCCGAGCGTCTCGTTCTCGATCGCGGCCGGCCACTCGAGAAGCGGGAGGCCGGGGCGCTCGGGCAGGCCGCTCGGCTCGGTTCCCCAGGCGGCGGCCGTCTTGTCGCGTTCCGTTGGCTCCGTCAGTCGCCCGCCCGCCGGAAGTCGTCCGGGCCGGATTCCAAGGGCGACAGCGCCCGTCGCGTTCGCGCCGCGGGGGAGGAACAGACACGTCCGTCCGGGTCCGCCCCACTGACCCGTGGCGTGGTGCAACTGGGCGACGGCCCGCGCGAGCGCGGCGCCGGAGGCAGCGCCCAGCGCCGTCGGACCGACGAGAGTCACGATGTTTCTCGCCTCGCGCCAGGTGTGAGCGACGGCTTCGACGTCGCGAGCCCCCAGACCACCGGCCCGCACGGCCGCGGCGATCGTCGCTCGCTCCGTCCGCAGCCACGCCCGCCAATCCTCGGAGGCCGGATCATCTGACGGGCTTGCGAGCTCCGCCGCCAGCGAGTTGACCACGGCGAGCTCGTGGCCCGGCTTGACGCGCAGGTGCAGGTCCGCGACGGCCGCGGCGACCGTCCTTCGCGAATCGAGAAGAACGACTCTCGCGCGCCCGGTTCGCCGCGCATCGAGCACACGGTAGTAGAGACCGGGATGGCTCTCGGCGACGTCACCGCCGACGAGGAGAATCAAACCCGCGGCATCCACGTCTTCCACGGACCCCGGGTTCGCTTCCGTTCCGAACACTTGCCGGCAAGCGTCGTACGCGTGCAGAGCGTCGAGTCGCGCCGGGGTATCCAGGTGATCGGTGCCCAGGCCGGCGCGGGCGAGGCGAGCCAGCAAGGAATACGTCTCGCAGGTCTCTCCGTCCGAAGAGGCGATCGCCACCCCTCCGGGTCCGTGCCGCTCGTGCGTCGATCGAAGTCCGTTCGCCACCGCCGCCCAAGCCTCCTCCCACGACACGGGCTCGAGTCCGTTCAACGTCCCCTTCGTGGAACGGTCGCGCCGAAGGAGCGGCTCGATCGCGCGATCCTCGGTCGTCGCCGCCTCGACGATCGCTCGCGCGCGGGGACAAAGGCGTCCGAAGCCCGTTCGCGATTGCACGATCCCCTTGACGTCCACCGGACGTCCTTCCCGCGTGCGGATGAAGACCGGCTCCCCGAGTCCGCAGAGATCACACACCGAGCGAGTCCAGCGCTCCACATCGGCGCCTTCCGGCTCGGCGCCGAGGGAGCGGGACAGGAGCCCCGAGAGCGGAAGCGCGAGAGCGCAGCGGCCGCACTGCCCCAAGAAGCGTCGCCGGCTGATCATGGGCGTACCTCCGGAAGGCCCTGGCTCGTCGTGGAAGGTGGGCGCCGACGCACTTCGCCCGTCATTCCCAGCGGGGTCCAGTGCCGGATCAACGGATTGCTGTGTTCCAGACGATAGCGAGCATTTCGCTCACTGTGACAGGTGGCGCAGCGTTGAGCGAGATAGTCGATCGTCTCGGGGGCCAGGCGGTCCGGGTCGTCTTCGTGTCGCGCAACCGTGACGCTCGGGTCATGCAGCGTGACCGGGTCGTTCCGGAAGTCGCCCGTCTCGAGAAGAACGGCCGATTCGGGAGCGTGGCAGTACGCGCAATCCGCCGCGCGCAGCGTGCCTTCCGGATCTGGAGGATGCTCGGCCAGCACGAGCCCCATGCGTGAGCCTGGAAACCCCTGCACGTGGTCGGAGTCGAGATGACATCCGATGCAGACCGAGATCGCTCCCGCCAGGCCGCGGTCAGTCGCGTGCGCCTCGTGGCACGATACGCATCGCATGCCCGGAGCGTTCTCTGGACCGTGCTTGGAGGTCAGAAACTCCTCCACTTGCTGAGCGTGGCAAAGGAGGCACCGGTCAGGGCCGGGCTGGGGTACGAACGTCGCTTCGTGCGTGCCGTGACAGCTGGCGCACAAGACTCCGGCCCGGGCGTGGAGACTCTCCTGCCAGTCCGTGACCGCGAACGAGGTCTGGCTGACCGAGTGACAGCTCAAGCAGCGGGATCGGTACGTCGGGCCCTGATCGGAAGCCCAAGCGTCGCCGACGGGAAGGGCTCGCGTCAGTTGTCCGGGGGGCAGGTCCATCTGCTTGTATTCCTCGGATTGACCCGGGACGGTCGGTGGCGTCACGGCCGCCGCGGTCATCGGATCGATCGAACGGTCCCGTTCGGGCAGGGAGGGAGCATCGCTCTGGCAGGCTGCGACGAGAACGGCGAGGGTCGCGAACCATGCGAACCCCCGGCCTCGCGCATCGCTACTCATCGTTCGCTCCGATCACCACGTCGGACCTCTCCCTCTCCAGGATTCCCGGCCCCACGTCGCGGTGGCGTCGAGGATGGTGACATCCGACGCAGACGTTCATCGCTCCGGCGTCCCCGGGCACGGTTCTCCGACTCACCGCCTCACGGGCCAGCCGCGACGAATGATCGAGAAGCGCCCGGGCCCGGGTCTCCTCGCCCCGCCCGAGCAGCTCCTGCCCCACGAACATCATCTCGTCGTAACGCTCGCCCGGCCCGTGGCACCCCTCGCACGTGACGCCAGGCTCGGCGTAGGTTCCGGTCGCGGGATCCCATCCGGTCGTGTGGCAGGGGAAACAGGGCTTCGGATCGTCGACGTCCACGAGGCGCTCGATGCTCCGCGACTTCGTCGCGAGCCAGCGTCGAGAGTGCTCTCGATGCTGGACCTCGTGGCAACCGAGACACTTCTGGGACCCGACGTAGCGAAGCGGCCGGCCGCGGGCCGAGAAGATCCACGGGTCGAT
>JALGZO010000551.1 GCA_025774865.1 bacterium
ACCACCGCAGATCGAACGTCGCCTCGTAGAGGTCGAGCAGCGCGTATGCGAAGAACGCGTAGTCATCCAGGAATCCGGGGATCTTGGACTCGCCGCCGCGGTGCGTTCGCAGAATGCGACCCTCGTCCGTGCGGAGCTCTCGCAGGACGAAGTCCGCCGCCCGCTCGGCCGCTTCCACGTAGCGCGGCTCCCCGAGGGCTCGTCCCGCGTAGGCCATCGAAGAGATCATCAAGCCGTTCCACGCCGTGAGCACCTTGTCGTCGAGGCCGGGATAGATGCGACCCTGACGATGTTCGAAGAGAACCTCGCGACCGCGGGCGAGCCGCTCCTCCAGGTCGGCGAGCGTGATCCCGTCCTGCTTCGCGAGCTCGGCGGGTTCGACCGCGACGTGGAGCACGTTCATTCCCTGTTCGCCCGGTTGCCGCGGGTGGTGCACGTCCTCGAAGTTGCCTTCCTCGGTGACGCCATACGCGCGCATGAAGCGAGCCGCGTCGTCCCCCAGGAGCTCCTCGATCTCGGCCTTCTTCCAGACGAAATACACGCCTTCGCGCCCTTCGCTGTCGGCGTCAGTGGCCGATCGGAAGCCGCCCTCGGGTTCCGTCATCTCGCGCAGCACATAGTCGAGCGTTTCGCGCGCAATGCGTCCGAAGAACGCGTCGCCGGTCAGCTGGTAGGCCTCGACGTAAGCCCTGGAGAGCAGCGCGTTGTCGTAGAGCATCTTCTCGAAGTGGGGAACGAGCCATTCCTGATCGACGGAATAGCGATGGAAGCCGCCCCCGAGTTGATCGTACATGCCGCCGTGGGCCATCTTGCGCAGCGTGAAGTCCACGATCTCGAGATCTCGAGGCTGGCTCGTCCGACGATACCGGCGCATGAGGAGCTGCAGCGCCTGACTGGGCGGGAACTTCGGTGCCCCGCCGAAGCCTCCCCACACTTCGTCGAAGCGCGTCGCGAGCTGACCCGTCGCTTCGTCGAGGAGCGCGACTTCGGGCACCGATTCCTGCGCTTCGAACACAGACGTCCCCTGCAACGCGGCTAGCACGCGAGGATTCTGTTCGTCGATCTTGTCCCGCTGCTCCCGCCAGGCCTGCGAAATCCGGCGGAGAACGTCGGGCCACCCGGGACGGCCCTGGCCCCCACTCGGGGGAAAGTACGTACCGCCGAAGAACGGGACGCCCTCCGGCGTGACGAATACGTTCAGCGGCCACCCGCCCCCCTGCCCCATGAGCTGGGTCGCCGTCATGTAGATCTCATCGACGTCCGGACGCTCCTCGCGATCCACTTTCACGTTCACGAACAGCTCGTTCATGAGCGCCGCGATTTCCGGGTTCTCGAACGACTCGTGCTCCATTACGTGGCACCAATGGCACGACGAGTACCCGATCGAGACGAGCAGCGGCTTGTCCTCGGCCTTCGCTTTCTCGAAGGCTTCTTCTCCCCATGGATACCAATCCACGGGGTTGTCCTTGTGCTGAAGGAGATACGGGCTCGTCTCGAACGCGAGTCTATTCTGCCCCGGGGGAGGGGTCACCTCGCGCTCCCCGCAGGAAAGGAAAGTGAGAGCGGCGACCGCGATGGCGACCAGTCGCGCGGTGTGGACCTGCGGATCATTGCGCAAAACGCACTGAGTAGATCGGCGGCAAGTTGTTGCTCACGTCCTCCCAGGATTGCCCCCGGTCTTCGGAAAAGTAGAGGTTTCCCGTGGTCGTCCCGAACGCCAGACTACCATTCGTGTTGTCGAGGGCGTGGCGAAACGTGATGTCGTAGCAGTTTTTCTGCGGCAGTCCTCGCCGGAGAGCTCTCCACGTCTTACCGCCGTCCGTGGTGCGACAGACGCTCATCTTGCCGTCCACGGCGATCCGGTGCGTGTCGGAGACGGCCGGCACGACCCAGGCCACGTCGGGGTTCTTCTCGTCCACGGAGACCGCGAATCCGAAGTGGGGCAACTGCCCCACCTTCGAAACCTGCTTCCAGGACTTCGCACCGTTTGTGGACCGGAAGATGCCGCAGTGATTCTGCATCCAGAGATGATCAGGGTTCGCGGGGCTGAAATCCACGAAATGCGGGTCCTGTCCGATCTCCGCATCGGGGTCGGGCAGAAAATCGGCCGTGAGGCCCTTGTTTCGTGGTTCCCAGGTCTTCCCGCCGTCGGTCGTCTCGAAGACGCCCGCGCAGCTGACGCCGACGAGGACGCGACGGCTGTCCCTCGGATCGACCAGGATCGAGTGGATCCCGGGGAAGTCCCGTCCGCCGCCGAACCACTGAGTCGCACGCGACGGGTGGTTCCAGAGAGCCTTCACGAGCTGGAACGTCTCGCCGCCGTCGTCACTCCGGAAGAGACCGCCGGGCTCGGTACCGAGGTACATCCGCTCCGGTTCGTCGGCGCCGCCGGGTGTGATGACCCAGATGTACCGTAGCGTGGCGGCGACGGCCTTCGTATCCGACCAGGATTTCACCCGCGCTGACTTCGGATACTTGGGCGCCTCGACCTCCTCCCAGGTCTTCCCCAGGTCCGACGATCGGTGCAGCTTGCAACCCCAGTGACCGTGGTCGATGCTCGCCCAAAGAGTCCCGTGGCGCGGATCCACGCAAGCGTACGGAACCGGCGACGCGGAGTGCGCGTAGGTCGAGACCTTCCACCCGCCTTTCCCGTTCTTCAGGACGAACAGACCCTTTCGAGTGCCGACAATCATCGTCTTGGACGGTGCCGCCATCGCTCCCTCTCAGGTTGGTCTCGGGCTAGCCGCCCGAGAGTGCCTGCATGATGAACACCCGATCGAGCGGGCCCACCTCGTCGCGGAGCCCGGTGCGGTCGCTCAACAGATGGTCGTTCACGAAAATGTTCACGTGCTTTCGCAGTGCGCCCTGCTCGTCGATGAGGTAGTCCGCGAGGCCGGGGTAGAGTTCGTCGAGGTCTCGCACGATCCGCGCGAGCGAGCCCTCCGATACTTCCACGTCTTCGAGGTTCGGGAAGTGGACCCGGAGATGCCGGGTGAACTGGACGCTGGGCACGATACCCTCCGGTCGGGCCAAGGGGCGCCCAGATTAGGTAGACCACGGGCTCGAGTCAAACGTTCGCATCAGAGTGCCGGCGACGACGACGCGTCACTCGGCGACCGTGACTCGGGCCGACGCACCGGCCGATCTCGCGTCCACCCACGCCCGGAGCGTCGGCGCCGTCGCGTTCGGGAGCGGCGGGTACCGCCCGAGCCAATCCCGCACGACGCCGAAAGGCTCCGGGTCCAGTCCGTACACCCGTGCCCTCCCGACGCGCTGCTCGCGGACCAGGCGCGCCTCACGTAGTACTCGCAAATGCCTGGAAACCGCCGGCTGACTCACTCGAAACCGCGCCGTGATCTCCTTCACCATCAGATCTCGTTCCGAGAGGAGATCCAGGATCGCGCGCCGAGTGGGATCCGAGATCGCCCGGAACGTCGCGTGATCGTGATTTATAACCATATGGTTATGTTAAGTGCGTCCGTGGATACCGTCAAGATCCGGTCCGGCCGGCGGAACCTGACCGGCGCTTCTTTGGTTGGAACCTGGGGAAGAAACCGCTATATTGTCGGCCCGCATTTCGGGCCACGAAGTCTCTGCCGTTTCAGCGGCATCTGTTCTCACAAGGTGTTGCAATGATTGATGTTCAAGACGTTTCGAAGTCCTACGGAACGACCCTCGCGCTGGACCGAGTGTCCTTCTCGGTGGATCGAAACCAGATTCTGGGCTTTCTGGGGCCGAACGGCGCGGGCAAGAGCACCGCGATGAAGATCATCACCACGTACCTCGCCCCCGACGCGGGCCGGATCTCAGTGGACGGAATCGACGTGACCGCCGATCCCCTCGCGGTACGGCGCCGGATCGGCTACTTGCCCGAGACCGCCCCTCTCTACGATGACATGAGGTCCTTGACCTATCTCGAGTTCGTCGCGCGAGCGCGCGGGCTCGACGGGAAGAAGCTCGAGACACGGCTCGAGTGGGCGATCGACGCCACCCAAATCCGAGACGTCCTCTTCAAGGACATCAACGCACTTTCGCGCGGTTACCGGCAACGGGTCGGCCTCGCCCAGGCGCTCGTACACGACCCCGACGTGCTCATCCTCGACGAACCGACGGCGGGTCTCGATCCGCGCCAGATCATCGGGATCCGCAACTTGATCCGCGACCTCGCCTCGACCAAGACGGTCATCTTCTCCTCGCACATCCTGGCCGAGATCTCCGCGATCACCGACCGGATCGTGATCATCAACGAAGGGGCGATCGTCGCGGACGGCCGGGTGGGAGAGCTTCGGAAGCAGGCCATGCAGACCAATCGCTATCGCGTGGAGCTCGGATCGGCGGGTCCCGAGGCGCGCGAGGCCCTGCAGTCCATCGCCGGAGTCGAGTCCGTGACCGCGGATGGGAACGGAACCTCGACCCCGTGGATCGTGACCAGCGCGCTCGATCGAGACCTCCGCAAGGCCATCAACGAGCTCGCACGCGCGAAGGGCTGGGATCTCCTGGAGCTCCATCCGGAGCAGCCCTCGTTGGAAGAGGCCTTCATCGAACTGACCGCCGGCAAGGGAGGGGCTTCTGATGCGTGACATCGGAGTGATCTTTCGGCGTGAGATGTCGGCGTACTTCCAATCTCCGATCGCCTACATCTTCATCGTGGTGTTTCTCCTGCTCACCGGTGGCTTCTACACGAACGGCTTCTTTCTCGCCGGTGTCGCCGACATGCGGGATTTCTTCGGGACGTTGCCGCTCTACCTGCTGTTCTTCATTCCGGCGCTGACGATGCGGCTGTGGGCGGAGGATCAACGCATCGGGACGTTCGAGCTCCTGATGACGCTACCCATGCGTCCCATCCACATCGTTCTCGGCAAGTATCTCGCGAGCCTCGCGTTCTTCTGCATCGCGCTCGCGGGCACCCTGACGATTCCTCTCAGCTTGATCTGGATCGGAGATCCCGATCTCGGCGCAATCTTCTGCGGGTACGTCGGGTCGGTGCTGCTCGGCGCCCTGTTCCTCGCTGTGGGAATCTTCGTGTCCGGATTGTTCAAGGACCAGATCGCCGCATTCGTGCTCGCGCTGCTCGCCTGCTCGCTCTTCGTCCTGGCCGGAACCCAGTTCTTCGTCGCGATCATGGACGGGTGGATTCCCGGGCTCGGATCAATCCTGAGTCAGGCCTTCGCGGTGTCGACGCACTTCGAAGGGATCCAGCGGGGCGTCCTCGGAACCTCGGACATCGTGTTCTTCCTCTCGTTCTCCACGGCGTTTCTCATTCTGAACACTTATTCGCTCGAAGGGCGCAAGTACTAGGAGGCCGGTCGTGACTTCGAAGCACACGAACTTTCGAACTCTCTTGATCGCCGGCGCCATTCTGCTGATCGGAATCGCGATCGCCCTGAACCGGACCGTGGCGAACCTCGGAATGGGGCGCTTCGATCTCACGGAAGACAAGATCTACACGGTCTCCGACGGCGCCAAGAACATCATGGCGCAGCTTCAAGTGCCGGTGCAGGTGAAGTACTACGTGACCCCGGAGGACGAGATGCCGGCGGGCATCAAGACCCTTCAGCGCGAGGTGACCGACAAGCTGAGCGAGCTCTCGATCGCGTCGCAAGGCCGGCTGGAGTACACGGTGGTGAATCCCAAGGAGTCGGAAGAGCTGGAGGAGACGCTCATCGCCAAGGGAGTGCGCCCGTTCCAGGTCCAGAGCGTCGAGCGAGACGCGATGGCGGTCAAGCTCGTCTACTCCGCCCTGTCCATCGGCTACAAAGACGAAGCCGAGGAGATCCTCCCGCAGATTCTTCCGGATAACATGGGAACGTTCGAATACGAGCTGCTCTCGCGCATCGTGAAGCTGACGCGCGAGGAGACTCCGGTCGTCGCGGTCTACTCGACGAAGGAGCCCATCGATCCTCAGATCGCGAGCTTCTACTTGCAGCAGGGGCAGCCGCTGCCGGCGCCGGTGGACAACTTCGCGCCCATTCCCGACTTTCTGCGCGGCGAAGGCTACGACGTCCGCCCGATCGAGCTCACGGAGGCCTCCTCGATCCCGGAGGAAGCCCACACCCTCCTGATGCTCGGACCCCGCGAGCTGAAC
>JALGZO010000552.1 GCA_025774865.1 bacterium
TTTCGGCTTCGTCGAGATGGGCAACAGTGAGCACGCCGACCAGGCCATCCGCGATCTGAACGGCCAGGAGATGGACGGCCGTCAGTTGACCGTCAACGAGGCGCGCGAGCGCAGTGGTGGCGGCGGAGGCGGTGGCGGACGCTACTAAGTAGCGTTCGACCTTAAGGTTGTACGTTGGGGCGCCCTCAAAAGGGCGCCCTTTTTTTGTTTTGATCCGCGAAAACGCGAACCCCGGACCCCGAGTCGAGGTCGAGCGCCTCGGGTTCGCTCACGACGTCTCCAGCACCGGCGTCCGCTCCGCCCGGGACAGGAGCGCGGCATACTTGCCGAGCTTGCTTTCGTAAACACGGTGATAGTAGTCGGGCAGCGCAGGCGAGCGGCCCTCGTGAAATGCCCGGAAGCCGAGATCGGTCCTCAGCATCTTCCGGGTGCGGCGAAACGCGGCGAGAAACTTCTTCATCGCGAAGCTCCGCAGCACGTGCAGCATCCGGAGCGCCGGCGGCGCGTCCGTGAGCAGCCGATTCCCGATCATCGTGCCGGAGGTCATGAGGGAGTACATGTCCGCCAGCTTCTCGTAATACTCGATCGGGTGATAGTTCTTGAGCGTCGTGACCAGGTAGGGGGTGTAGTAGAAGCTGAACGGCATGGATTCGAGGATCCGGCCCTCGGCGAGACAGCGGTCGTAGAGCGGCGTGCCCCCGAAAGGTGTCGGGATATTGATCGTGGGCCAGACGAACGGAAGCCGCCGCATGAACTCCTGGGTCAGTTCCACGGGCTCGTCGCCGCGATCCACGTCAGTGCCGAAGATGAAATTGGCCTGCAGGCCCACGACGTGATCTCGGAGCTCTTCGAAACGATCAACGAGACGCTCTAGCCTGTCCCTTCCCGCGCTCTTGCCGACCCCGACCTTCTCGGAATACTCCTGCCACGACTCGACCCCCGGCGCGACGTAGACGCAGCGCGTGTCCTTGAGACGACGCAGCCGGGGTCCCTTCAGTATCGAGAGGGAGCTTTCCATGACATAGGGGTTGCGCGTCGGCTGCGGTACCCGTTCCATCACCGACAGGACCTGGTCGAACTTCGCCCCGAAGTTCGGGTCGTGGTACGCGACCATGACTCGAGGCCACCGGCTCGACATGAAGTTGAGGTCGGCTTCCAGGCGGTCGAGGGGAAGCAGCGCGTAGTCGTTGTTCCAGTCCACGCAGAAGTCACAAGCATAGGGGCAGCCCACGCTACTCAACAGCGGCACCATGCTGGACCATACGGGCCTTCCCTTTGAAAAAGAGGAGGTCGCGATCTCCGGCATCCGCTCCTCGACGCTCGGGATGTCGCGCAGGGGACGGCCGCTGGTGACGATGGAGTTCCGGTCGAACGCTCCTCGGAGGAGGTCGTCGATCAAGGTCTTGTCGCATTCGAGAACGACCCAGTCGAAGAACCGCAGACAGTCCGCCGGGAAAGACCTGGCATGGGGTCCTCCGATGACCGTCAGGGTCCCTTCCCTTCGATAGAGCTTCGCCAGAGCATAGGCCATCGCGCTCGACTGCGTGTAGGTGGAGAGGAAGACGAAGTCCAGGTCGTCCGGGAGCAGCCGCTCGGGCTCGTGCTGTCCGTAGTACGTCGCGTAGGCCACCTCGTGGCCGAGCTGACGGCACCACACCGACACCGCTTGAGGAACGATGCCCGCGTACTGCTTCTTCAGAACTCCGCGGTAGGCGAAGTTGATCCAGGTCCGTGGGGAGTCGACGAGGATATCGAGAACGCCGATCTTCATGCTGGAAGCTCTCACGGACTCGACTCGGACGGCATCGCTCCTGCCGGCCGTCCGCTACGAGAACACGAGTCTAGGACAACCGCTTCCTCGCGGTCAACGTCGCGCTTGCTGTCAGGGTGCCGCTTCGACTTTGCAGATGACGACGGTCATGTCGTCCGTCTGGGGTCGCTTCGTCTCGAAAGTCCTCGCCGCTCCGTACAGACCCTGCACGATGTGGGAAGCAGAATCGTGGCGATGGTCCTTGATGAACTTCAGCAACCTGGCTTCGCCAAACGCGTTTCCGTCGAGCTCTCCGATTTCCGTGATGCCGTCGGTCAACAGAATCACGGTCTCCCCGGGCTCCAGCGAGAGGGTCGGGCCGGACGGGAAGTCACGTCCTGCGAACATCCCCAGAGGGATCCCGGTGCTTTGGAGGCGCTCTCGGACCTCGCCGCCGCGGTCAAGCAAATAGCCCGTCGAGTGTCCGGCACTGGCGTACGCCAGCGTTCGGGCACGCGGGTCGAGCCGCGCAATCAACAGCGTCAGATAGTCCTTGACGTCCGAATCGACGACGAGTATCTCGTTGAGCCGGCGAAGGAGCTCGCCGGCGTCAAAGCACGAAAGGGCCAGAGAGCGCAGATAAGCGCGCGCCTGGGCCATGAGAAGCGAGGGGCCAAGCCCGTGGCCGCAGACGTCGGCGACGACAAGTCCGAGGCAATCGCCGGGCATCGGGAGGAAGTCGAACAGGTCGCCACACAGGGTGGCGGCCGGAAAGGCGGCGCCGGCGATGTCGAAACCCGGCAGTCGGGGAGCGCTTTTCGGATACAGCCTTTGCTGCACTTCCTGCGCGACGTCCATTTCCACCTGCAGTTGCTCGTTTCGCAGGCGCTCGGTGACGTCTTTCAGCACGGATACGAGAAAGGCGTTCCGGCCATCGGCCCCTCGGACCGGCGAGATCGTTTGCTCCGCGTGAAACAGATTCCCGTTCTTCTTTCTGTTGACCAGGGTCCCGCGAAAGACGCTGCCACCTAGCACCGTGCTCCACAGGTCTTGATAGAATCGAGCGTCGTGCTCGCCGGACTTGAGGAGACGTGGAGTCTGCCCGACGATCTCCTCTCGCGTGTAACCGGTCATCTGCTCGAAACCCGGATTGACGTACTCGATGGTGCCTTTCATATCGGTGATCAAGATCGCGTCGGCGGTTTGCTCCACGGCTCTGGACAATCTCTCGGCGTCCTCGAGGGACCGCTTCTGGGCGGTGATGTCACGGAAGACCACCACGCCGCCGGACACGGTGCCGTCGTCGCCCCGCCAGGGAGCCGCGCTCGCGCTGATCCAGACGCCGGGATCCACGTGCTCGTTCCGAACAAAGATCTCGACGTCCGTCACTACCTCCCCGCGAAGCGCCCGGGCGAGAGGCAGCTGATCGGAGGGGAACGGTGTCACGGCGTCCGCGAGATAGCAGCCGTAGACCCGTGTCCGGTCATCCGGGCCCACGGCGAGCGCACCCAGACCGAGGATCCGCTGCGCAGCCGCGTTGAAACACAGGATTCGCCCGTTCCGATCGGAGAACATGAACCCATCGGGAAGGTCCTGGATCACGGACTGCAGGAGTGCTTCGGGGTTCGCGAGGCGAGAGGGCATCAGTCGTGACATGCTTGTTGCATCCTCTTGATGAGCCACGGGTTTTTAGATGTGCGAGCGCGGTGCCCTACCGATCGTGCAACACGGGGTGCTGCGGCCGAGGCCGTGGGCTGAGCGCGCGACGGGTGGCGGGGCCCCAGTCCGTGAGACGATCGAAGAATCTCGTGTAGCGGCGCTTGAGGATCGGGGCGACCCGCAGGTGTTCGATGTCGAGGGACTGCCCACCTCGAGTGACTTCATTACAACGCTTCATGAATGTGGCCAGCGGTACGAACCGCGCTTCGGATTGCTGATGATACTTGACCCTCACGTGGGAGCGGCTCAGGTTTCGACGGATGTTGTCAACCACGGAGCCGAACACCGCCTTCGACGGATCGACGAGCCACTCGGGCTTGCTACGTCTCCGGAACATGTCGTGTCATCTCTCCTTGGTTGCGAACGAGGTGCGCGCTAGTAATCGCCCATGCCGGCGGCCTGGGCCTTTCTCTTCTCCGGGACTTCGTTGACGAGGGCCTCGGTGGTCAGCATCAGGCCGGCGATCGAGGCCGCGTTCTGAAGCGCGACACGCGCGACCTTGGTCGGGTCGATGATCCCGGCCTTGACCATGTCGACGAAGGTCTCGCTCTGGGCGTCGAAGCCCTTGTCCTTCTCGAGATGCTGGACCTGATTGACGATGACGGAGCCTTCGAGGCCCGCGTTGTTGACGATCTGTCGCAGCGGCTCCTCGAGAGCTCGCCTGACGATGCGGATCCCGATAGCGATGTCCTCGTTCTCTTCTTTCTTGAGAAGGACGTCCAGGGATCCGACGCTGCGCAGCAGGGCCACTCCGCCACCCGGGATGATGCCTTCTTCCACGGCAGCCTTGGTGGCGTGCATGGCGTCCTCGACCCGGGCCTTCTTCTCTTTCATCTCGGTTTCGGTCGCCGCACCGACCTGGATGACCGCCACCCCGCCGACCAGCTTGGCCAGGCGCTGCTCCAGCTTCTCGCGGTCGTAGTCCGAGGTCGTTTCCTCCAGCTGGTTGCGGATCTGAGCCACGCGACCGGTGATGTCTTTCGCCTTGCCGGCGCCGTCGATGAGGGTCGTGTTGTCTTTGTCGATGACGATCTTCTTGGCGCGACCGAGGTCCGAGAGTTTCAGGTTCTCGAGCTTGATTCCCAGGTCCGCGGTGACGCAGGTCCCGCCCGTCAGGACGGCGATGTCCTGCAGCATGGCCTGACGTCGGTCACCGAAGCCGGGTGCCTTGACGGCCGCGACGTGCACGGTGCCACGGAGCTTGTTGACCACGAGCGTGGACAGGGCCTCACCCTCGACCGCCTCCGCGATGACCAGCAAGGGCTTGCCCGCTTTCGAGACCTCCTGCAGCAGTGGCAAGAGGTCGTTCATGGACGAGATCTTCTGCTCGTGAGCCAGGATGTAGGCGTCCTCGAGGACGCATTCCATGCGCTCGGGGTCGGTGACGAAGTACGGCGAGAGGTAGCCGCGGTCGAACTGCATGCCCTCGACGACCTCGAGCGAGGTGTCCATGCCCTTGGCTTCTTCGACCGTGATCACGCCGTCCTTGCCCACCTTGTCCATCGCCTCCGCGATGATCTTCCCGATGGTCTCGTCGTTGTTTGCCGAGATGATGCCGACCTGCGCGATCGCCTTGCCGGCCACTTGTCGGGACAGCTTTTTCAGCGATGCCACGACCGCCTCCGTGGCCCGGTCGATACCCCGCTTGATGTCCATGGGGTTGCGGCCGGCCGTCACGGCCTTCACACCCTCCCGGAACATGACCTGGGCGAGTACGGTCGCGGTGGTGGTGCCGTCCCCCGCCGCGTCGGAGGTCTTGTTCGCCACTTCACGCACGAGCTGGGCCCCCATGTTCTCGGTCGGGTCTTTTGGTTCGATCTCCTTGGCCACGGTCACGCCGTCCTTGGTGGAAAGCGGCGAGCCGAACTGCTTTTGGAGGACCACGTTCCGGCCCTTGGGTCCGAGGGTGATCTTCACCGCGTCGGCCAGATGGTTCGCGCCCCGAAGTAGGGCCTGCCGGGCGTTGTCCGCGTAGGTGATGTTCTTCTTGGTCATTGAGCTCGACTGCCTCCGACGGTCACCGGGTGATACCCGGGACCTCGTCCTCGCGCACGATCACGCGCTCGTGTCCACTACCCCTCGTTCGGAGTACAACCGTCTCCCCGCCTCCGATAACCGGTGTCGCAGCGCCAGTCGTTTCCCCTGTAACCGAGGCGGGCGTTCGCCGGCACCACAAGAGCCACGCACGAGTCACCGCTCTTCTCGAAACCTCGCTCGCACGCCCAGTCGCGTCCCGAGGAGGCGAGGTAGCCATTCAAGGGCACGGCGATCGCGACGCACGAGCCGTTGCTCTTCTCGTAACCACGATTGCATTCCCAGTAGCGTCCCGAAGATGCGAGGTGGGCTTCCCGAGGTATCTCGAGAGCCACGCACGACGCGCCGACTTTGTGAAATCCCCGATCGCAGTCCCAGCGATCTCCGGAAGATCCGAGATAGGCGTTCGCGGGCACCTCGACGGCCACGCATGACTGGGCGGCTCTCCGGTAACCTCGATTGCATTCCCAGTCGT
This sequence comes from bacterium, assembly GCA_025774865.1. Taxonomy (GTDB): domain Bacteria; phylum ARS69; class ARS69; order ARS69; family ARS69; genus JALGZO01. Next base: position 5,979 of record JALGZO010000552.1, read on the forward strand.
GCCCCCGGGAATCCAGGAAGGCATGGGCAGGTATTTCGACCACGGCGCATGCGTTGTCGCCAACCGCGTCCGTAGGAGTCCATCGCATAAGCGTTTGCGGGTAGCTTGATCGCGACGCATGACTCGTCGACCCGGGTGTAGCCCCGATCGCACTCCCAGCCGCTCCCGCGGGAATCCAGGAAGGCGTTGGTTGGGACGTCGACTTCCGAGCAGGCCTCATTCGCCCTCCGAAACCCTCGGCGCACTCCCAACCGCTCCCGCGGGAATCCAGGAAGGCGTTGGGAGGTACGTCGATTTCCGAGCAGGCCTCGTTCACCTTCCGAAACCCTCGGTTGCACTCCCATCTTTCCCCGAAGGAATCCAGATGAGCATTCGTCGGCACCTTGACCGGATCCGCCTGTGCGGCGCCGACGGTGGGTGCCATCGCGAGTAGCAGCACCACGAGCATCAGAGGAACCAGCGACCGACAGGGGCCGGCTCGTCTTGACGAGTATCTTCTCTTGATGGTTTCTCCCTGGGACTGGCGCGCAAGCATGAGGTCC
>JALGZO010000553.1 GCA_025774865.1 bacterium
AGGAGGTGGAACTGCGGCATGACGCTCGGACCGACATCTCTCTAGGTCTGGTCGAGGCGCGAAGCCGGCGCGTCGGGCGGATCAAACGAGATCGATTGGGGGGGGCCCTTCGCAGTGCATGTGACCGTTGAGCTGCGGCTCACAACAAGAACGAGGTGCAAATGAGTTTCGCCGGCAAAGTGCTACAGGCCACCGGACAACTGGCCTGGGGAGCCCTCCAAGTCGTCAATACTCGCCTGCCGGAGACGCCGGCCGGAAAGCCGTCCTGGGCCCCGGCACCGTTGCTCAAGTCCCACGAGCGTTCGAAGCCGCCGCTGGGGTACCCGCGAGAGACCGATTCCCTCTGCCCCGTGTGCGTGATCGAGACGCGCAATCAGATCCTCGACGGCAGCCGCGACGTCTCCGAGCTGGTCGACGGCCACATCGGCGAGATCAAGGCACAGCTTTACGAGGACGAGCAGGGTCACGTCCGTGTGAAGAAGACGTGTCCCGAGCACGGCACGTTCGAGGACCTGCTCTCGATCGACTCCGCGTTCAGCCGCAAGATCGAGAGCCGGTTCCCAGGCCGCGACTACCGCACGCTCGGCGACGCCCTGATCCACGACCACGGCACGTCGTCGATCAAGTACGGTCGCGGCGCCGTGCTGACGATCGACCTGACGAACCGCTGCAACATGATGTGCAACCCATGCTTCATGGACGCGAACCAGGTGGGGTACGTCCACGAGCTCACTCTCGACGACATCAAGAGGATCCTGGACGACTCGATCTCGTTCAAACCGCGCCGGCAGATGTCCGTTCAGTTCTCCGGCGGCGAGCCGACGCTGTCGCCGCACTTCCTGGACGCGTGCCGTTACGCGAAGAAGATCGGCTACGTGATGGTGCAGGCCGCGACGAACGGCATCCGCTTCGCCCTCGAGCCCGAGTTCGCCCAGCAGGCGAAGGACGCCGGCTTCGACTTGGCGTACCTGCAGTTCGACGGCATCACGAACGAGGACAACGCCCATCGCAAGGTGTCGAACCTGTTCGACGTCCGGCGCCAGGCCATCGATAGAATGGCCGCGGCGGGGATCCACGTCACGCCCGTCGTCACGGTCATCAACGGTGTCAACAACCACGTCGTCGGCGAGATCCTTCAGTACTCCATGGACAACCACCACATGATCGACGGTCCGGCGTTCCAGCCCGTCTCCTTCACGGGCCGCGACGAGGAGATCAGCGACGAGCAGCGACACCGCCAGCGCTACACGACCTCGCATCTCGCCCGGGACATCCAGCAGTACTTCGACGGGCGCATCGACCCGTTGCGGGACTGGTTCCCGCTCGGCGCTGGAACGGCCCTGGCCGCCCTCGTCGACCACATCCGCGGCCCGGACACCACCTGGGGGCAGCTCTCCTGTTCCTGCCATCCGAACTGCGGTGCTTGTGTCTTGCTGGCTCGCAACAAGAAGACCAAGGACTGGGCACCCGTCTCGTCGTTCTTCGACCTCGACGCGTTCCTGGCGGACATCGACACCATCGTCGACTCCGGGCGCGGGAGGAAGCTGTCTCAGGCGCAGGTGGCGATGTCCCTGATCCGCAACTTCGACGAGAGCAAGGCGCCGGTGGGCCTGACCAGCCGCATTCTGATCGACATCCTGCGCAACCGACTCGGTGGGAAGAAGATCGACCCCGACGGGCCCGCAGCGCAGTGGGAAGTCATGTGGTTCGCGAGCATGTGGTTCCAGGACCTGTGGACGTATGACTTCCGGCGCACCGAGATGTGCGTGATCCCCTACGGCACGCAGGAGGGGGAGATCTCCTTCTGCGCGTACAACACCGGCGTCGGATGGCGGCAGGTCGTGGAGAAGATGCACATGGTGGCGACGACCAAGGAGTGGTTCAAGACCCAGGGGCGCCACCCCGTCTACGCGGGCGACCGCCCGATCCCGCTGAAGAAACTCCCGCTACAGGTCGTCTCGGTGCAGCCCAACGGTTCCGCGCCAGGAAACGGAGAAGAGCCGAACTCCCACGTGTCGCCAGCGAAGGAGAAGATCAGCACGCAGAGCGCCAGAACATAGCCACCGGAGGGCTTTGCCCGATTCCTCCGGAAACACGGTGCATCATCGACTCGGGTCAGGGCCGGGATTCCGTTCGCTCGCTGCACGGGAGGCCGCCGGCGACTTGCGCCGTCGCGGTGACGCGCTAACTGGCCTTCTTGTAGCGCCCGACTTCCCGCTCGAGGCGACCCTCGAGACGGTCGCGCTCGACCTCGAGCTCGTAGTCCATCTGAAGGCCGAGCCAGAACCCCGGCGACATGTTGAAGTAGCGGGCCAGCCGAAGTGCCGTGTCTGCCGTAACCCGTCGTTTCCCGAGCACGATCTCGTTCACGCGACGGGGAGGCACGCCGATCTCACGCGCCAGGTAATTCTGGCTCAGCTCCATGGGGATCAGGAACTCCTCGAGCAGGATTTCCCCAGGGTGAACGGGATCGAGTCTCTTACGGGCCATGATCGCCTCAGTGGTAGTCAACGATCTCTACGTCGAGGGCATCCCCGCGAGCCATCGATTTCCAGCGCCTTGATCATGCGGCCGCCAGTTCAGAAGTGATCCTGCGGCCGACGAGATGGTCCACGACATCGCGCCGCACGCTGTGTCGGTTAGGGCCCCGCTCGAGCCGCATTCTGCTTCCGTTTCGTCATGAGCGGGAGGAGGAAGATGCAGAGCAGCCCGAAGCACCCGTCCACGAGGAGGGTGTTGGGGTAGCCGAACCGCTCGATCCACCACCCCTGCCACTTCGCGCTGTAGGCGATCACCAAGTTCAGAACCGCCATGTAGGCGGTGAATTGGGTGGCCGCCACCGCGGGCGTGGTCACGTCCATGAACAGCGCGGTCCGCGTTCCGTACATGAGCCCGTTAACGACCGCGTACAGCAGGGTCGCGATCCAGAAGGCCTGGAAGAGCGCCGGCGGCGCGATCGGGCGGTCCGCAGCCAGGACGTCCACGGGCATGATCCATCCGTGATGCTTGAGCACAACGGAGAGGTAGAACACGGGGATCGAGATCAGAGCGATGTAGATGCCGAGCGCGCGACGCCGCCCGATCCGATCGGAGAGCTGGCCGCCGGCGATGCACCCGCCGGCGGAAAGAACCGTCGACCAGAAGGCGAGGTTGGCGATGCCCGCATCGGTCATGCCGATCTCGACCGCAAGGTTCGACTGGAGGGCCAGGCCCAGGCTCATCGCCCCCGCCGGGAGCAGGGCGAACAGGAAACCGACGAACGCCGGCCGCGAGCCGAACATGGCCTTCACCGAGTCCTTCAGGAACGTCCAGATCTCGTGGAGGATGTGCGCGGCGGCCCCCTCGCCGCCGTCGTCGGGCGTGGCCTCCACCCTCGGTTCCTTGAGGGGTAGGGCCACCAGCAGGGTGACGGACAGGATGCACGCGCCCACGAAGAAGAACGTGCTCGAGAAGGGCATGAAGGCGGTGAGCCAGAGGACGCCCGAGCCGCCGATGGTCTGACCCAGATATGCCGCCCCGAACATGAGTCCGTTGGCCAGGCCGCGCTCGTGCTCCCCGAGCACCTGGACCGCGAGCGCGTCGATGGCTACGTCTTGAGTGGCCGCGAAGACATTGTGCACAAGGAGCAGGATCGTGAAGAGCTTGAGCTCGTCGGGCAGATCCACCCCCACCGTGGCGACGAGGGTGAGGACCATGAGGCACTGGCAGCCGACGATCCACATTCGCCGCCGCCCCCATCGCTCGACGTGAATGAGGTCGACGACCGGGCCGACCACGAACTTGAAGGACCAGGGAATGTAGAACGACGCGATGAAGGCGCCGATCTCCTCCGGGCCCACGCCCTGGCGGCGGAGCTGGGTGGCCACCGCGGTGGCCACGAACCCCAGGGGGATGCCTTCCGTCAGGTAGAGGAAGAAGAACGCGGTGAGTCGCCCGCGCTTGCTCGCCAGCAGGTTCGGCATTCGGGGAGACTAAGGCCTCGCGCGGTCCGGTGCCATCGTAGACCCGGCAGCCGCCCGGCGTGGGTGCGAGACAATGGGAGCTTCTCCAAGCGGTGGGTTCGTCGTGGGACTCGAGGCCGGCAACAAGGGCGAAGGGATCAACATCAGGACGACGGAGACATGGAAGCGCACGCGAACATCCTGGTACCGCTGCAGGCGGCCTACACCCCACGTATCAGTCCGCCCAGACGCCCGTCCGTGATTCAAAGGCGGATCAGGGACTCATCTACCAGGCCCGGAGTCCGAGAGGCCATTGCACGCACTCCGAGCCCGGGGCGTCGTAGGAGGGACAGGATGAACAGAATACGCGCGGCGCTCGCGGTCATGACACTGACCGCGGCGTTCCTCGGGCACGCGGCGATCGGCTCCGCCCAGACCGGCGTGGATGTGGAGAGCTACTTCGTGGCTCCGTGGCGGGCCTGGGATGCCGGCTATTTCGCGAGCACCGCCGGCATTCCGGACGGCGGGTTCGGCCCGGAGGCGATGGCCGTCGGAGACATGAATGGCGACGGCATTGCGGACGTGGTGATGTCGCACTCGTATTTCGGGTTCCCGGGCGTCTCCGTCATGTTCGGACAGGGCGCCGGGATCTTCGGCGAGCCGGTCTATTACGGCACGTCGCACAGCGTGAACGTGATCGACCTCGAGCTCCACGACTTCGACGCCGACGGCGACCTGGACGTCTTCGGGGCGATCTACGGCAACTCCGGCTCCGGTACCGCCGTGGGGCTCTGGCGCAACAACGGAAACGGCGCTCTCGGGCCGCGTCAAAACCTCACTGTCGGCCAGGGCCCGTGGGACATCGAGCTCGCCGACGTCACCGGCGACGGGATCGCCGACCTCGTCGTCACCGAACAGGGCCTCATCAACGGGAACAACACGCTTTCCATGAGGGAGCACAACGGGCTCTCCGGCGGCGCCGCGGGCTTCCTGGCACCGGTGGTCTCGACGACCGTCAACGGGGCGCAGGGTCTCGCCGTGGTCGACATGGACGGCGACGGGTTGCGGGACGTCGTTGTGGGGGGCAACTACTTCCGCAACATGGGCGTGGGGATCAACACGGGCGGAGGCTCGTTCGCACCGCCGTCGGTGACGTACGACCTCGACTACTACACGAGCTACACCTCGGCCAACCTGTTCGCGGCGGATTTCGACAACGACGGCGACAACGACGTCGCGACCTCCTCGGGCGGCGCGCTCTGCATCTGGCGCAACGACGGCACGGGTGCTCTCACCGGGGCCAACGGCGCCGAGTCCTATCTTTTCGCGCGGCCCGATCCCCTGGCGCCGGGCGGCACCGCCTCGGGAGTCAACTCGCACCGACTGAAGGCGATCGACATCAACGGGGACGGCTGGCTGGACATCCTGAGCGCCAACTCCAGCGGCCGCTCGGGCGAGAGCTGGAACGTGGTGCTCAATGACGGCACGGGCACGTTCCTCGATCCGGTGGCGTACCACTGCTCGCAGAACACCTACGACATCGATGTCGCCGACGTCGATGCGGACGGCGACCTGGACGTGCTCACGATCGCCCACTTCTCGAGCGCGCTCACCGTCCACCTGAACCAGGGCGGAGCGGACTTCCGCGTGATTCCGCCGTCTGCGCCGGCCGAGGGGGCGGCCCAGCAGCTCGCGGTCGCGGACCTGGAGCTCGACGGAGACATGGACGCCGTCACCATCGGCAACCGGGCGACAATCCTGCGGAACCCGGGCGACGGCACGCTCGTTCCCGACCCGTCCTCCTACATCACTCCGATGAACGGCAAGGATGTCGTCCTCGAAGATTTCAACGGGGATTCCTACCCGGACATGGTCATCGGGCCGGACTCGGCGTATCCGCCCTACGTCATCGGCGTGTCGCTGAACGACGGGACGGGGTCGTTCCTCCCCGGAACGATCTTTTGGCCGTTGGGAGGCAGCTGCGGGACGGGGACGCTCGCGACCGGCGACTTCGACCACGACGGGGACGTGGACATCGCCCTGAACGAGGAGCAACGCTGCTTCGGGGACCTGTACAGACTCTCGTCGGCGGCTTCGGGCTCGCGACGGCCGACTTCGACAACGACGGAAATCTGGATCTCATCACGGCCCCGGTCGACTTCAACAAGACCTTCACGGTCTACCCGGGGAACGGTGACATGACGTTCGGGGCGGGCATCACCACCACCGGCCCGCTTCCCCCGAGCCGTACGTACCTCGGGCTCTTTCGGGTCGCCGACTTTGATCAGAACGGAATCCTGGACGTCGCCACGCTGCTCGATGAGCAGGCGTTCGGCACCAACATCGCGGGGGTATTCCTTGGCAACGGGGACGGCACGTTCGCCTCGA
>JALGZO010000554.1 GCA_025774865.1 bacterium
ACTCCTTTCGGTGCACTCCTGTTCATCCGTCACTCCCGACGAAAGCGGCCGAGCACAGCGCTGGAAGGCGAGCCAGACCGAGCCAGATCCATGCCATGATACTCTGCGCCGGTGCCCGCATCTTCCCGTCCGTCCCGAGTACTGGCCCTGGAGCACCGGGCGGGCCGGCCACGGGCGATTCCCCCTATACCGGACTCGAAATTCCGGTATTCTTGAGAGGACACTGATCGGCCCCATCACAAGACTCGGAGGTGATCGCTTGCCGGGCAGCGGAATGCGCCTTCTGGACGAACGCGTTCTACGGAGGATCCGAGGGCTCAAGTGCTTGGTCGGGAACACGCCCCTTTTGGTTCTCGATTTCGAATACCGAGGTGAAAGGCGGGAGCTCTACGCCAAAGCCGAGTACCTGAACATGACCGGCAGCATCAAGGACCGGATGGCGCTTCACATCATCCGGCGCGGCTACGAGCGGGGCTTTCTGTCTGGTGGCGAGCCCATCGTGGAAGCGACAAGCGGCAACACCGGGATTGCCGTCGCCGGCGGCTGACGTTCCTTGGGACACCCGGTCACGATCTTCATGCCGGACTGGATGAGTCGGGAGAGAATCGATCTCATCCGGAGTCTGGGTACCGAGATTCGCCTGGTCAGTAGCGAGGAGGGCGGGTTCTTGGGATCCATCCGGATGGCCGAAGAGCTCGCCCAGTCCAGGGAAGGCACATTCCTGCCCCGACAGTTCTCCAACGAGGACAACATCGAAGCGCACTACGAGACCACCGGACCGGAAATCTGGTGGCAGCTTCGATTCCACGGACTGAGGCCCGATGCTTTCGTCGCGGGCGTCGGGACCGGAGGCACCGTCATGGGCGCTGGACGTTACCTTCGGGAGCAGTGCCCCGACATTGCAATCCATCCCCTCGAACCGGCCAACTCGCCGACCCTCAGCCTGGGACACCGCGTGGGAAAACACCGCATTCAGGGCATCTCCGACGAGTTCGTTCCTCCCATCGTGGAGCTGGACTCACTGGACGCGGTCGTCAGCGTGGATGATGGAGACGCGATACTCATGGCCCAGAAGCTGAGCAATCAACTGGGTCTCGGGGTCGGCATTTCCTCGGGCGCGAACTTCCTGGGCGCGCTCCAGATTCAGAACGAACTGGGCGCCGAGGCCGTCGCGGTCACCGTCTTCCCGGATGACAACAAGAAGTACTTGAGCACGGATCTACTTCGGGAGGAGCCGGCGCAGGCCGGGTTTCTTTCCCCAGAAGTCGAGCTGCTCGGGTTCCGCGGATACAAGCGGGTGTGTCACACCTGCTGCGATCCGGAGGAGTGCGCGGAATCGATGCCCCGGGACGTGCTCGAATCGGCAACGCTGCCTCACTGCCCGCGCAGACCCTGAACTGTAGGTCGTCAGATCTCGTTGTGGGTCCCGAACACTCGTGTTGCATGCGTGGCAGGCGGTTATCGGCATGACGACCGGCATCGGAACCGACTCCGCCCCTCTGATCCGCGTGGATGCCCTGCGCCGCCACTACCGCCGCGGCCCCCAGACGGTGAAGGCACTGGACTTCCTCGATCTGACCGTCGATCGCGGCGAGTTCGTCGCCGTTGTCGGCGCGTCCGGTTCGGGAAAGTCGACGCTGCTCAACCTGCTCGCCGGCCTCGACACCCCCACGGACGGTGCGGTTCTGGTCGAGGGCCGGAGACTCGCGGACTTCTCGCGCGGCGAGCTCGCCACCTACCGTGCATCGCACGTCGGGATCATCTTCCAGTCTTTCCAGCTGATTCCGCACTGGACTTCCCTGGAGAACGTGGATCTGGCCTTCTGCTTCGGCCCGAAGGCGCCGGACCGGCGCGCGCGGGCGCGCGCCATGCTTTCGAAGCTCGGGCTGAGCGACCGGCTCGATCACCGTCCAGCGGATCTCTCCGGCGGCGAGCAGCAGCGGGTGGCGATCGCGCGCGCCCTCGTGCGCGACCCGGACGTCCTGCTGGCCGACGAACCCACCGGCAACCTCGATGCCGAGAACTCCACTCTCATCATGGACGTGCTGACCGACATCCGGCGAGAAGGTCGCGCGGTCGTCGTGACCACGCATGACGTCGCGATGGCCGAACGGTACGCGGGGCGAATCGTGAGCCTGGAGTACGGGAAGATCGTTGGCCAGCGTCGCAGCGGGCGGGGCGTTAGTCGATGACCGCACGCGATCTCTTCCGCGTCGGGCTCGGCAATCTGTGGCGTCGCAAGCTCCGCAGCGGCCTGACGACGGCCGGCGTCGTGATCGCCATCGGTGCGTTCGTCACGATGCTGTCGCTCGGCGCCGGAAACCAGCAGATGGTCACCCAGGAGTTCGAGGAGTCCGGCCTCCTCTCCGCCGTACAGGTCTATCCGAGGTCCGACGAGGTCGAAGCGGACGGTGTCGCCGCGCTGGACGATGACGCGCTCGCTGCGCTCTCCACCCTGCCCGGCGTGCGGCTGGCATTTCCGTTCGAGGACTTCGACGTGGAGGTCTCGTTCGGCGACAGCACGGTGTCCGCGAAGGCGCAGGCTCGCCCGCCGGGCGCTGAGAGCTTTCGGATCTACACGCGGCTCGTGGACGGCGAGGAGCTGACCGCGGACGACGACGACGGCGTCCTCGTAGCCGCCAATTTCCTCGACGAACTCGGGATCGACGACACGGACTCGCTCCTGGGACGGAGCGTCCGCGTATCCGTGCGCTCAGTGAGCCCGGACAGCGGCCTGGCCCGGGTGCTCGAGGGACTCGGGGACCGGCTCCGCAGCCAGTACGAGCACATCGATCGCGATTCGCTGCACAATCGGAATTGGGTAGAGGCACAGGTGCGGCGGGAGGCGTCGGGCGCCGCGCAGCGCTTCTTCGACGGCTACCTCAACGCGCAGGTTGTCACCGAAGACACGCTCACCGTACGCGGCGTGCTCCGGGGCGGGGATCGTCGGACGCGTCGCTCCCTTCTGATTCCCGTGGCGACAGCACGACGGTTCGCCGCGGCGGGACCCGGAGGCGATCCTGCGAAGATCCTCCCGTCGCTGCTGAGCGGGAACCTGTTCCTGCCGCCGCCAAAGGAGGGCGCAAAGAGCTACCGCCAGGCGACGCTGGTTTTGACGCCGATCGCGTCGCACTCGGCCGTCGTGGACTCGCTGGAAGCGCGGGGCTTCCGGGCGTTCAGCTACGCGGCCGAGTTCTCGCAGATCCGTCGCGCCCTGATGTTCTTCCAGCTCGGGCTCGCGTCCGTGGGGCTTGTCGCCCTGGCGACAGCGGCGCTCGGAATCGTCAACACGATGGTGATGTCCGTGTCGGAGCGACGGCGGGAGATCGGCATCTTCAAGTCGCTCGGCGCCGAGGATCGCGACGTCCACCACCTCTTCCTGGTGGAGTCCGGTACGATCGGCGCAGTCGGCTCGGTGCTCGGCGTGCTTCTCGGCTGGGTGGTCGCACGCATCGGCTCCGCAATCGCCCAGGAGCTCATGCGGCGTCAGGATGTCCCGCCGATCGATCTGTTCGCCACGCCGCTCTGGCTCGTGGCGCTGGCGATCGGCTTCGGCACGCTCGTGGCCGTCCTGGCCGGCTGGCTGCCGGCCGCGCGTGCTTCGCGAATCGATCCGGTCCGCGCATTGCGGAACGAATGACCGCTATGGCGACCGCCGGTGAGCGGGCTGGGATCCCCAGGTCTCGCCCTCGGGCAGCACCCGGTCACTCGGGAACTCTCCTACGAGCACCCATTTACCGGAGTCGTAGTACCAGCCGTGATCGTTTACCGTGATGAGAATTCTCTCACCCAGGAACTTCACATCCGAAATCGGAACGGGAAGGTCGGCACCCTCCTGCCGGACCCAGCCATCCCCGTCAAGATGCCACGCTTCTCCGAAGCGATCGACGCATTCGTCACCTCGAACCCCGATGATGCGTCCCCGCACTTCCGGGTCATAGGCGGCGTACGTCGAGCGAGATCCCAAGTGGTAGGCCATGGCAAGGGCGAGCAGGCCAATGCACACGAACATGAAGTTTCGAGCCGTCATGATCCCCCTCCTGCTTCCTCCTGCTTCCTCCTGCTTCCTGGTAGCGAGGCGAACCCTACAACGTGTCGTGTCGCAGGGCGACGGGAAACCCGAGACGCGGCTCAGGAATTCCTGGCCGAATCGGAGGAAGACGGCGCCGCGGCCCCCGCGGGTCCCTGGGGATGTTGCTCGGACTTGCCCGCCACCTGGCGGGTTTGCGTCGTTCAGGTGGGGACACCGAGCTTTGGAAGGACGACGTTTCGCAGCAGGATCCACCCGCCGAGGACGAGCACGAAGGTCAGCAAGCTATCCATGGAGTGTCTCCTTTGGCCCATTGGATGCGAAAGGGACGTGGAGCGATTCAGAATCCGCAGGGACCTCCCGCCCACTCCCTCCCGGCGTGACGGCCGGGAGGGAGTGGCATGCACCGTGGCGAGAAGGTGGGCGCTTCATCGGAGCTAGGGCCGCGCGGCGGGATCTTTCAGACGCGTTTCGGATAGCTCACGGATCCGGCGCCTGACGTACGGCCCGTCGCTCGGCGACGGCGACAGGGCAAGATACATTCTGTACTCGCGAACCGCTTCCATGACCGTGGCTCTTGCCTCCGCGATAGCCGCAAGGCCTCGATGCGGCTCGGCCATGGTCGGGTCCAGCGACGCACAAGCCGCGTACTTGCTCTCGGCGAGATCGAGAGTATCCGGATCGCTGCTCATGTGCCGTAGTGCTTCTCCGAACCAGAGCCACACTTCCGCGTCCTCCGGATCCGCTTCAAGCAACCTCTCGGCGTCTCTGACGGCCCTGTCGTACCTCCCGTTCTCCACCCAAAGCTCGACCATACTGTGCCGAACGACTCTCGTTCGGGCGGCGTACTCGTCGTTCCCCATGGTCTCTCGACCCGTGGCCACGCTTGCCCCCGCGCTCATCTCGGCGACGCGGGAGCTCACATATTCGCGTCTTGCGACGGTTCTCGGGTGATCGGCAAAGAAGAACGCAACCGGCGCCCACGGATCGTCATACTCCTCCAGAAGATGATCGAAGACCCGGGGCGCCTCTGTCACGTCGTAGTTCGCGGTCACCATGTAGTCGAGTGCCGCCAGGTCCGCCTCTGCCTCTCGGGCACGCCCGTAGCCGTTGATCGCCGCCGACGCGGTGAGATATACCGACGCTTGGGTCAGGAGATTCCAGAACAAGACGTTTCGAGGCGCCCTTTCCGTGACGACGCCGAACACGGCGAGGCTTGCGAGTTGCGCGGCCACCGAGATGTTCTTCGTTCTCGCGTAGTTGTGGACGCCGTGTCGGTTCACCACATGAACGATCTCATGGCCCAGCACCTGCGCCAACTGGCTCTCATTCTCCAAACGGGCGACCAATCCCGCATGGATGAATATCGTACCGTCAGGAAGCGCGAAGGCATTGAGCTCGGGGTCTCGGATCACGTGGAAACTGAAGCTGACGACAGATTCCTGAAGATGAGCGGGGACCAGACGCATTCCGACGCTCTGTACATAGTCACCCAGCACCGAATCGGCATAGACCACGCCCGCCTTTCGGAGATACTCGGTCCCGTACCGGCTCTCGCTCCAGAGCCGCCGATCCAGATCGGGTAGTTCGTCTTCCGAGACCAAGCCGGACAGGTCGAAATCACCACCCGCCGTTGCGCACCCCATGGTGGAGATCAAAAGCAATTGGAGCGCGTACCGCTTGAGGGCGTGCCGGCAGCATGAAGGTGTCCGCATGTTGGTCCGCCTCGTCTCGTCCGGTCATGGAACGCGCTGATCGGCAGGCCCATGCCCTCAAGGAGCGTTGCCCACCGCCAACTGCGCTGGTTCCGACGCTTCCAATTCCCTTTGCGCGATTACGCTCCATCCGGAGCGCTTGAAGTCCTTCACGGCATTGCCGAAGAAGCGTCGTTCCGCTTCCTCGCCACGTTTCGCCTCGTGCAGCCAGCTCCTGTCGGCCTCCGAGTCCTGCGCCACGAC
>JALGZO010000555.1 GCA_025774865.1 bacterium
CCTCGGCTTGCCGTTTCTTCTCGTCGGCCCCGATCTGGGTCCGTTCGCCCCCCGGAACCGGTCGCTGCTGCTGCGCGCTGGCGTGGCGGCGGAGATCGAGTCCGCGGCGGCCGCCCGGCGACTCGCGGAGATCGTGACCGGGCTTCGGTCATCGGGGCGATTGCTTCGAATGTCGGAGATGGGAGTGGGGCTTCCTTTCCGCGGCTTCGAGCGGGCCGCGGAGCTTCTCATCGAGGAGGCGGATCGCCGCGCCAGGACGGGGGGAGAGACGCCGTGAGCGCACCGGTCGAGAGCGGTCCGCTCCTGGACACGGTTCGCGCGTTCGCGTTTCCGCGCTTTCCGGGGACGGACGGCGAGCGCAGAGCTGCGGACCTCGCAGCGGCGCGACTCGAGGCGGAGGGGCTCTCCGTGACGCGGGAGCCGTTCCGGGCGAGCCTCACGGCACTTTGGCGCCTGCGTTTCCTCATCCACGGGGTGCTCGCGTGCCTCGTATTGACGGTCGGGCTCGTGGCCCCGGCGAGCGCCGAGGTGGGCGCGTTCTTCGGGATCTCGTTCTTGCTGCTGGGCGCCGGAGTGTCGCGGTGGTCCAACGTCGTCGAGAGCGCGTTCGACCGGGGTTCGGCGATCACGAGCGAGAACGTGGTCGGGCGGCGCGCGGGTCGCGGCGAGCATCCGCTCTGCTTCGTATTCCTCGCTCATCTCGACAGCAAGTCCGCGCGCCTCGCCACGTTCTGGCCGTCGCTGATGATTCTCGCCGCGTTCACGATCGCGATCGGTTTGACGCTGGCCGCGGTTCTCTCCGCGGGGCGGGGCTCGGGCGCACTGCCGGCGGCGATGTGTGTTCCGCTCGCGGTCGTGGCGGCCGCCGCCCTCCTCGCTTCGCCGTTCAATCCTTCCGGCAACGAGTCACCGGGGGCGATGGACAACGCGTCGGGACTCGCGGTGTTGCTCGAGGCCGCGCGGACTTTGCCGGCCGACGTGGCCCTCGCCGACGCCGAGCTCGTCTTCCTTGCGACCGGGGCGGAGGAGATAGGGCTCGCGGGGGCGATGCGCTGGATTCAGGCGCACGAGAAGGAGCTCGATCGGAAGCGGACCGTGTTCGTGAACGTCGATTCGGTCGGGGTGGGGCGTGGCCTCATTGGGCTGAACGCGAAAGGGCACGTGCCGGGGGGCCGGTCGATGGCGAGCGTGGTGAAGGTGGCGGCGAGGGCGTCGGGAGTGCGGATGAAGTTCCTCGGAGCGCTTCCCGGGGTGGGCGTGGACACGATCCCGATCGCGAGCCGGGGATTCGCGACCGTGACGATCGTGGGTCAAGTACTGGGGTCGGCCTCGAGACGAATACACTCACCGTCGGACACGATCGAGCACCTGAACGAGACGGGACTCGTGGACGCCGCGACGGTGGTGGGCGAGATCGCGAGGACGATCGCCCTCTCCGCGCCCCGCTGAGCCACGGGGACGGGGAGGGTAAGGGGGTCGGCACTCAGCGCATGGTCCGTCTGGAGGACGATCGAGTGGTACTGGCCATGGGAGGTCAGGGTTTCGGTCACCCAGCCCGTCGCCGGAGCGACGTGGGTGGCGAGGCTCGTGAGAGCGGTGGCCAGGCTGAGAGCCGCGATCTTCACGCCCTTGACGATCCAGAGAGTCAGCAGTGCGCCCATCTCGTCCTCCTTGCTCCTGAGACGGAGGGAGCGCCCGAAACGTTCAAACGGAAATCGGCCGTCAGAGGAGGCTTCCCGCAATGAACAGACCGGCGACCGCGCTCTTCACGACCGGGCAAAGTCGCATCGGGAGCACCGAGGTTCTCGCCCCGGTCAGAGTGCTCACGAGCGCCAGGGCGAGGAGCATGCCCGCTGAGAGGCGATAGACGAGGATCGCCGCCGGAGACTCGGCCCCGAGGGTCGGCGTCACCACGGCGACCAGAAGGCCCACGAAGACCATCGTGAGCCCCTCGTCGGTCCATTCCATGACGAGAATCCGGCGATTGTCCGGGGTGAGAACCCCGAATCCGGCCACGACGGGGCGGAGCGCGGCGATGTGCGCGATCCCCCACGCCCCGATCACCACCGCTCCGAGATAGAGCAGCACACTGTTCATCGTTGCCCTCCCTGAGCCCGGCGCAGCGCGCCGGGTCGTCCGGAATCTACTCCGTCTCGCGCGACGCGGCGCCGGCCGAGCTGACGAAGATCAGCCCTTGCCATGACAAAGATCATGTTCACGGGAAGGTGGCCTGTGGATTCCTGGACTCGTCCGGGTCTTCGAGTCGCCTGGCCCCACGCGGTTTCGGAGCGCTGGGCCGGAGGGAACAGCCGTGGAGCCACCGGAAATCGCCGCCGCGGGGAATGGTGGACACCGCATCGCCGCGAAGCTGGAGTCGGGTTCCTCCGAGGTACCCCTGGCTCCGGACGTCCACCGGAAAGCGTGCCGAAGGCTCGCCTGGGTCGCGCTCTGCTACGCCATCGGCTACGTGGTGGCCTTCGGCTACTACTGGTCGCAGGTCTTCACGCACCACGCACCGCGGCCGGACCTGTTCAGCAATGTCGTCTCCGCCGCGGCGATCTGTCTCGGTCTGTTCGTACACGTTCGCACCAAGATGTGCGTTCCCACCCCGGTGCGAACCTGCGATCCCGGGTGTCGCCGCCTCCCCATGCTGCCCTACGCGAAGCTCGCCTTCGTGTTCCAGGTGGTGGCGGCACTCGGGATCATCGCGGGCTGGGGCTGGGGATGGGAGCAGGATCTGGCCGCCAACGTGCTCGGGGCCGGGACCTCCCTGGGGATCGAGAACGCGAACCTGCAAGCGGATTTCGTCGAGCGGATCTCTCTCGGGAACGCTCGGCTCTTCCAGTTTCTCGGCGTCACCTGGGTGGGCGTCTGGATCATCTTCTTTCCGCTGCTCGTTCCGAGCGAGCCACGCGGTTCGGCCTGGGCCTCGCTTCTGGCCGCGACCACGGTGCCCTTCGTCATGTTCGGTTCGCTCCTCGCCCACGGGATTCCCGACGCGGCCCGTCCGTGGGTCGCCGAGTACCTCGGCAACATGATCGTGCCCACGTACATCTGTGCCGGGTTCGCCATCGTGGCCTCGCGCGTCGTCTACCGGATGACTCACGACCTCTCGGTCGCTCGCCGGATGGGCAGCTACCAGCTGGTCGAGAGATTGGGCGCGGGGGGCATGGGAGAAGTGTGGAGAGCGAAGCACCGCATGCTCGCGAGGCCGGGCGCGATCAAGATCATCCACCCCGAGACGCTGAGCGCGGGCAACCACGAGGAAGCGACCACGGCACTGAGGCGCTTCGAGCGCGAAGCACAAGCGACCGCAGCCCTGAGGTCGCCTCACACGGTCGATCTCTACGACTTCGGCATCACCGACGAGGGCAGCTTCTACTACGTGATGGAGCTCTTGGACGGGGTCGACCTGAGGACGCTCATCGAAAAGCACGGTCCGATGCCGGCGAGCCGGGCCGCATTCGTGCTCCAGCAAGCCTGCGCATCGCTCGCCGAGGCCCACGCCCGAGGGTTGATTCACCGCGACGTCAAACCGGCCAACATCTTCGTCTGCCGGCACGGTCTCGAGTACGACTTCGTGAAGGTCCTGGACTTCGGACTGGTGAAGAGAGCTGATGATCGCGACGAAGCCGGGTCCCAGTTGACCGCCGCCGGGATGGCGCCGGGAACTCCCATGTTCATGTCCCCGGAAATGGCACACGGGCGCCGCGTGCTCGACGCGCGCGTGGACATCTACGCCCTCGGATGCGTCGCCTACTGGCTCGTGACTGGACAGTTCGTCTTCGACGGAAACTCTGCGGTGGACATCATCGTCCGACACGCTCGCGACGTTCCCGTCCCTCCTTCCGTACGCACCGAGATCGATATCCCGAACGACTTCGATCGCATCGTGCTGGATTGCCTCGAGAAGGACCCCGCGAAGCGGCCCCAGACCGCCGAGGAGCTCTCGCTCCGCCTCGGCGAGTGCGAGAGGCGAATCGGCCGGTGGACTCTCGACTCGGCGGAGCGGTGGTGGAGCTTGCACGTCCCGCTCGCGGGGCCGGATCTCACCGTCGCGCTCGACGAGGCCGCGAGGACGCAGGAGGTTCGCCGCGCGGAGACGGTCCCACACTCCTGACCGACGTTACGTCGACACCAGGGCGCGGAGCCTGACCAGTACCACGCCGTACCGTCTCCAGTCGCTGTCCAGCCCTCCTGTTGCTATAATGCAAGACTCGCTCCCCAGCACGCGGGAGGCCGCAATGTTTCGCCGCATCCTCATCCCGGCAGTCATCACCGCGGGGATCGTCAGCCTTGCCGGCTGCGGAGATTCTTCTCCCGATTCCGTCCTCAGTCTCGCCGGGGCGGACCGTTCGCTCGCCGGTGGATCGTCGGGACCGGTCATCACCCTCCGCTCGAACCTCCTCCCCACCCAGGTGAGCGGAGAACCGACCGAGCCGTTGGACGTGTTCGCCGGCAACGGCCTGCGGTTCACGTGGAGCGCGAAGCCCGGAGAGTCGGGCTCTCCCGTGGCCGGCTTCGGCTACGCGGTGGACGATACGTCGGAGTGGGCGCCGTTTTCTCTGGAGAACACGGAATGGCCGCCGAGCATCAAGGGTGAACCGCAGTTCTGGTTTCCAGACGCGGGCCCGCACAAGTTCTTCGTCCGGGCGATCGACGAAGAGCAGACGATCACCGTTCTCGTCGCCGAGTTCGTCGTCTTCCTCGGTCCTCAATTCTGCAGCGAGACGGAGCGTTTCATTCTCGTCGTGCTCGACACCGATCCGGTTCCGCTCGTCGCGAACGGGATCTGGCCGGCCGACTACCCCGACGTGGAGCGCGCGCTGGTCGACAGCTGGTTCGAAGGCTACGACTTCCAGCTCTGGGAGACCGGCGGTACGGCAGCGCCTCCCGTGAGCCTCATGAACTGCGCCTCCAGCACGTTCTGGATTCATGGCTCCGATGTCGGCGCCGGCGCCGCGTCGGTCCTCGAGTCGTATCACCTGGCGGGCGCGAACACCCTCCAATCGTATTCCGCCGCGGGGGGGAACATCTTCCTGGCCGGCATCCGGCCGTCCGAGGCGCTCCGCTGGTTCGAGTCGGCCGACGACGGGGACCGGATCCGCCAGGAGTACCCCGTCGCGTTCGACGAGACGCTGGGAGGGGCGTCCTGGGCGAACTGGGTGCCCCACTGGGCGGCGACCCGGCTTCCACTCGCTGAAGTGGAGAGGTCGGTCGGCGGAGGCCGGAGCGATGCCGATGCGCTGCCACGGATCACGGTGGCGACCTCTGCGGTCACGGGCGGCCCGAACCCGTATCCCGAACTGCCTTGGGACCCTGCGCGGTGGACGGGCTTGACGCGGGGCTTCGGATACTTCGACTTCGCGGTGCGCCCCGAGGACGGCGAAGTCATCTACGAGTTGAACGCCACCGGTACGTCGCTCGGCGTGCGGCGGCTGATCGGTCCGGGCGTGCGGGGCAACGCGGTCTTCGTCGGGTTCCATCCGTACTTCGTGGAAGACTCCGCGTTCCGCAGCCTGGTACGCGCGGTGCTCATCGACTTCGGGGAGCCGACGGATCCCGAGAGGTAAGCCGAGCGCCGCCGCAGGGACCCTGTCTCGGTTGGGCACCCGCAACGCCTCGTTCACGGTGGCTTCGTAGACACCATCGATCTGGGGATGCGGGCGAACGGGTTCGGCAGGTTGTCGCGCTGCTCTACGCGCCGACGTAGCCCCGGTGCGTGGTTCGTGCTCGCTACGAAATTGCGCCGTCGGGCATCCTCAGGTATTCTGCGATTGTTGACTCACGTCTCATGAATAGCCGCATTCGCGTACCCCCCCCGACCGCCAGTGTGGAGGATGACCCAGGCAGGAGGACATGACGATGTCTCTCAACCTACGCTGGTTCACAGTGGGAGCGTCGCTGGCACAGCTGGCGACGCAGGTTCGGGCCGGAACCCCAGACGAATACTCTTGGCGCTATTACCGTCCTGGAA
>JALGZO010000556.1 GCA_025774865.1 bacterium
GCTCCCTGAGTACTACGCGAACCCCGGCACCGGCCATCCGGCCATGCCGACGGGTCCCTGCAACGACGACGGCAGCGAGAACTTCGCCGGGATTCCCGAGGGTCTCGACAACGACGGCGACGTCGACTACGACGGAGACGACGCGGACTGCACCACGGGCACCGGGATCGGGGAAGGGCTCGCCCAATCACCACAGGGAGTCCTTCGCCTCTCTGTCTTGCCGAACCCGGTCTCCAGACACGGAGCGGAGATCGTCTTCTCGCTGTCCGCACGCTCCGACGTGGCGGTTCACATGCACGATACGAGGGGTCGTCTCGTACGGAGGGAAGTGCTGAATGCTCTCGCATCGGGAGTCCACCGCGTTGGTTTCGACGGTAGGGACCAAGATGGGAAGCCGTTGCCGAGTGGCGTCTACTTCGTGCAGGTGAAGACGGCCGAGACGACCGAGACCGGACGGATCGTGCTGATCCGATGACGGACTAGCTCCGACCGGTCGGGGCCCGTCGGAACGAACGCGTGCAACACTTTGGATCGGAAGAGGAGAGGGCGACCGAACGGTCGCCTTCTCGATCCAGGCCTATGAAACGGAAGTGACGAACGACACGACGGTCTAGCATCAGGGCCGAGCTACCGTGACGCGTTCTGGCCGAGCGCCCCGAAGTGGCTAGTGGTGCTAGACACGGAGGATCGGCTCCGCCCCCGAGAATACCGGCTCCAGTTCCACGCCGAGCGCGTCCCCGAACTTGCTGATCGCGATGTACTGCGTGATCGTGAACACGGCTTCGACGATCTGAGGCTCCGAGTAGTGTTCGTGCAGTCGGTCCCACAGCTCCTTGGGCAGGCGATTCGCGTCGACCCCGATCTGAACGGTCAGATCGAGCAGCGCCTTCTCGGCCTCGGTGAAGTGAGAGCTGGACCTATATCGATCGTCGCCGATGTCGTTGATCTTGTCATTTGAGATTCCGAGCCGCTTGGAGAGCGTTTCATGCTGCACGACACAGTACTGGCACTCGTTGCGGTGAGTCGCTTTGAGGATCAGAAGCTCCTTGGTAACCCAGTCCAGCTCGCCGTCCTTGAGAATCGCCATGACCGTGTTGGTGAAGACTTCGCCGAGCTCCGGAGTGTGCCCGAACACCTTGAAAATGTTCAGTAGCATCTCGAAGCGATCTTCGGCTTTGTCATAGAAATCGTTGGTTTCCGCGTTGGCCTGCTCGCGCTCGACGTAAGAGACGGACATGGTAGCTCCTCGTTGTAGAATCAGCCGAGCATGGCCTCGGCCTGGCGGACGATCGATCGGAAAACGGCCCGATCCGGACGGCTGCGTGAGAGGACACGAAGACCGATGAACAGGCTCAGAAGGGCGCGCGCCGTGTCGGTCCGACGGACGCTCCCGGGGATCTCGTTCTGGTTCTGGCCACGTTCGATCATGTCGGCGAAGAACGTCTCTACGTCGCGAAGGGCTCGGTCCACGATGGCGGCGACCTGTCCATCGTGAGGCGCCAGCTCGAGCGCCGTGTTGACGAGGAGGCATCCGTCACGGGAACCACCGCGCGTGCTCGTCTCGATCACCTCTTCGAACGCGCCCGTGATCGCCTTTCGCGCCGACCGTCGTTGCCGGTGGCGATCCGTGAACGCTCGGCGATGTTCGTCGTCGTAATGAAGAAGCGCCTCGAGAAAAAGCGAGCGCTTGCCGCCGAATGTGGCGTAGAGACTTCCCCGGTTGATGCCCAGACCGGAGACGAGATCTTGAATCGAAGTGGCCTCGTAGCCTCGTCGCCAGAAGAGACGGGTGGCCCGTCCGAGCGTCCGTTCACGGTCGAAAGTCTTCTCCCAGGGCATGGACATTCTCCGATCACGGGAGAGTAGGTTGTCTGGAACGATCGGTCAAGACTCTCGGATGCGATATCTGGGGCCACCGACCGACGCCGGCGTCGCTCTCCCTGGAGCCATCGAGCTCGGGCGGAGTCAAAGCGAGGTACCGCGGCGGGGCTGCCCACCGCGAGGAGTGAGGGCCCGATTCCAGTCAGTGTCGATCTGAATACGCCCGGGCGAGAATCTCCACCGGGTGCAACACCTCGATCTCGGTTCCCCGCAATCCGTACGCGATCTGCATGGCGCATCCCGGGTTCCCCGTGACGACGATCTCCGCGCCGCTCTCGCGGATCGCCGCGGTCTTCTCGGCGAGGATCGGCTCCGCCATCTCGGGATGCCGCAGGTTGTAGACGCCGCCGGCGCCACAGCAACGTTCGCTACCGGCGAGCGGCACGAGCTCGAGCTCGGGAACGAGCCGCAGCAGACGCTCCACGACATCGCCTCCGATCCCCTGACCGTGGAGGAGGTGGCACGGCTGGTCGTAGGCGACCTTCGCCGGTAGCGCGCGCTCGGGCGGGTGGATGTCGAGCTCCCCGAGGAACTCGCATACGTCCTGGTAGGAGGGAGGACCCTCCTCGACGCCCGCCAGCGGCTCCTTGAGCGACGCGCCGCAACCGGCCGCGTTCACGATCACCGCGTCGACCCCGGCCTCGGCGAAGACGCTCCGGTTCTTCGCGAGGAGCTTCGCGGCGTCGCCCAGGACTCCGGCGTGTCGATGGAGTGCGCCGCAACAGGTCTGTGCGTGCGGCACGACGACTTCGCAACCGTTCCTCGTCAGTACGCGGATCGTGGCTCGGTGCACCGGCGCGAACCACTCCGAACCGACACACCCGAGGAAAAGGGCCACTCGCGCTCGGCGCTCGCCCTCCGCCGGGAAGGCGGCGTGACGACGATCCGTCTCGATCCGGCGCGCTGCCCGCAACGGCACGTCCGGCTGCATCGAGTGGAGGCGGGTCAGTCGGGCGGACACGCGGGGGAGCGCCCGGCCCACGAGGTCCCGGAGGCCGCTCCTCTGGTAGAGCTCGAGCAAATCCGAGAGCGCGGCGATCCGGCCGCGGTGCGGCAAGATCTCGCGGAAGAGCCATCGTCCCCATCTCGATGGGGAAGCCGCTGGCCGATCGGGACCCGTCGCGGCGCGGAACGACTCCACCATTTCGCCCATTCGAATTCCGGATGGGCAGACGCCTTCGCACGCGCGGCAGACGATGCACTGGTCGAGATGCCCGTGCGACTCCTCCGACAATTCGAACTGCCCCTCCGCCCATCCGCGCATGAGATAGATGCGTCCGCGGGGCGAGTCCGCCTCGCGACCCGTGACGGCGTGCGTCGGGCAGTCGGGAATGCAGAGACCGCAATGGACGCAATCGAGCGTGCGCGGGTACTGGGGAAATGCGCCCGGGCGCGGCGGGGCGGCCGGAGACGCGGACGACGCGCTCACTCGTGGACTCCGAAGATGTTCACGGGATCGAACACGTCGAGGATCTTGCGGGCGAGGGCCGCGTTCGGGTCCGGGGTGAGGAGCCGGTTCCGGCCCCGGCGGTGCGTCGGCGGCAGGTGGAGGAGCGTGGCCTGGCCGTCGTGGGCGAGCGCGGCCTTCCGCACGTCGTCGAGCGGCTCCGCGACGCGGGACGGCTCGGCGGTCCAGCGCAAGGTGAGTACTCCGGACGCGACGTCCATCTGGAAGCCCGCGAGGATGCCCACCCGATCCCAGAATGCCGTCCGCAAACGCAGTTCCAGCTCGGCCAGCTGGGTGGGGAGGACGACGACCCGGGCGATCCCGAGATTCTCCCGAGGCTCCGCGGCTTCCGCGAATCCCGCGAGGTAATCGAGCATCTTCGCGGCCGGCTCGTCCCCGTACGCCTCCGAGAGCTTCGCGGGGGCGCCCCGGGCCATCCGCTCCGACTCGTTCGCGAGCCACTTCACGCGGGGCTCGATTCCCTCGAACATCCACGCGACGATCCAGTCGCCGGGCCGTCCCTCGAAACCGAGCTCGCGGATATCGTCCACGGCCGCATCCGACAGCAGCACGAGCATCGCGGGTTCGAGGCGGTCTCGGCGAAGAGCGGCCGCGAACTCGAGCGCCTCCGTGCTCGAGTCGAACCGGGCGAGCCGCAGCGAGCGCTTGGGCGGTTTGGACCGGAGCTTGAAGTTGAGGCGCAGGAGAAAGCCGCCGCTCCCGTGCGCTCCCACCAGGAACTTCCCGATCTGATAGCCGGCCACGTTCTTCACGACCATGCCGCCGGACTTGAACGAGTGGCCGCCGCCACGCAACCCCTCGACGCCGAGGAGGAGTGTCGCGATCCGACCGTGGTGCGCGGAGCGCGGACCGAAGGGCGCTCGCGCGACGAGCCCTCCCACAGTTCCACCGGCCGCCCGCCCCAGGTCGACGGGAAGCTCCTGACCCTGCTCGTCGAGCGTGGCGCGCAGGGTCGCGAGCGGCATCCCCGCTCCGACTCCGATCGTGAAATCGTCGGGCTCGTACTCGACCACGCCATCGAAACGATGAGTCGAGACGACGAGCGCTCCCGGAGCGGGCGGGTCGGCGACGCCGGCGTGCGCGCCGAGCCCGGCGGGGATCACGGGCCGGCGCTCCGCCTCCGCGTCCCGGACCAGACTTCGGAGCTCGTCGATCGTCTCGGGAGCGTGGACGACGACATCGTGGCCGTAGTACGCGGTCTCGAGCGCGGACGGGGCGCGCCTGCCCCGCGCGACCGGCGCCGGAGCCTCGCTCACGCCTCGACCCGCGTCCGCTTCGCGCGGCGATCGGGGATGATCTTGCCGGGGTTCGCGATCCCTTCCGGATCGATCGCGGTCCGTACCCCCGCCTGGAAGTCCAGGTCCTCTTCGCTGAACAGCATCGGCATGAACTCCGTCTTCTCGACGCCGATTCCGTGCTCGCCGGAGATGCTCCCGCCCGCATCGACGCACGCCTGGAGCATCTCCCGCCCGGCCGCCAGCACGCGCGCGGTTTCGTCCGGGTCGCGTCCGTCGTACGACATGTTCGGGTGCAGGTTGCCGTCGCCCGCGTGAAAGACGTTCGACACCGTGACGCCGTGGCGGTCCGCGATCTCGTAGACTCGCTCCAACGTCTTTTCGAGCTCGGTGCGGGGTACGACTCCGTCGAGGACGTACAAGTCCGTGTTCACCCGCCCCATCGCGCCGAACGCCGCCTTCCGTCCCTTCCAGAGCGAGAGACGCTCGGCCGGGTCGCGGGCGGAGCGGAACTCGATCGCTCGGTTGTTCCGCACGATCTTCGTGATCACGGCCTCTTCGTCGTTCATGCCGGCGTCGATCCCGTCGAGCTCGATGAGGAGCACGGCGGCGGCGTTCTCCGGATAACCGGCCGCGTTCACCGAGGCCTCGACCGCACGGATGGTCCGCTGATCGAGAATTTCGAGCGCCACCGGGAGCACGCCGCTCCGCGTGATGTCGGCAACGCTGCGGCAGGCGAGCGCCATCGAGTCGAAGATCGCGAGGAACGTCCGGACCGCAGGTGGATTCGCAGTCAGTCGCACGGTCACCGCGGTGACGATGCCGAACGTGCCCTCGGCCCCCACGAAGAGACTGACGAGGTCCGGCCCCGGCGTGTCGGCGAGCGGTCCCCCGAGGTGCGCGACCTCGCCGTCGGGGAGCACCATCTCCATCCCGAGCACGTGATCGGACGTGACGCCGTACTTCAGGCAGTGCGGACCGCCGGAGTTCTCCGCGACGTTGCCGCCGATCGTGCATGCGGACTGACTCGAGGGATCGGGGGCATAGTGGAGTCCGTCGGCATCGACGGCTTCCGTCAGGCGCAAGTTGATGAGACCGGGTTCGACCACCGCGAAACGGTTCTCGATATCGAGAGTCAGGATCCGGTTCATCCGGTTGAGATCCAGGACGACGCTGCCCTCGCTCGGGGTGGCGCCGCCGGACAGCCCGGTCCCGGCGCCACGCGGCACGAACGGGATCCGGTGGACTCCGCACCATTGCACGATCGTGACGACTTCCTCTCGCGAATCGCAGAGGACCACGACCGCGGGCGGCTGGCGGTGTACCGGCAGCGCGTCGCATTCGTAGACCCGGAGCTCGGTGGGGCCGGAGACCAGCCGTGCG
>JALGZO010000557.1 GCA_025774865.1 bacterium
CAATAGATTTATCGACTTTCAGTTATCACTGTGATCTCTTGTGATTTCTTGTTGTACTGGCCTAACGTGCTGCTTATTCTTGTGACTCGTCAGGCATCATCGCGCTCTTTGGGCGTGAGTTGCGGAAACCAAAGCCCCCGGGTCGAGCATGCACCGAGATCCCGCACCCCGAGTCGAAGCGCACTCCGCCGGGCGCTGCTTCCTGGGCGCGCTCAGTCTCGCGACGCTTCTCCTGGCTACGTCTTCCCTCGCGACCCCCGTCGAGGTGGGATACCGCGACTTCCACTACGGAAGCGCCCCGACTCACCGGCCGACGGCGGAGAAGCCCCAGAGCAAGCTGTGGTGGAACGACGGCACCTGGTGGGGATGTCTCTGGGATCCGTCCGCTGACGCCTACCGCATCCATCGTTTCGACGTGTCCGCGCAGAGCTGGACGACCGTCGGCCCCGACGGGGACGACCGACCCAGCACTCTCGTCGACGCCCTCTGGGACGGCCAGCGCCTCTACATCGCGTCGCACGAGTTCGAAGACAGTGGTCCCTCGCGTCTCTACAGCTACGACTACGACTCCGCCCAGGAGGTCTACACGCTCCGCAGCGGGTTCCCCGTGAACATCAACGACGAGGGGGCCGAGGCGCTCACGATCGACAAGGACACGACCGGCAAGCTGTGGATCACGTGGGAATCCGGCCGGCGCATCATGGTGAATCGGACGATCAGCGGCGACGACGATTGGGGCACGTCCTTCGAGTTGCCGGTCCAGGGCGGCGACACGTCCTCCGACGACATCAGTGCCGTGGCCGCATTCGACGGCAACATCGGCATCATGTGGAGCAACCAGAGCGACAAAGCCAACTACTTCGCGTACCACGTCGACGGCAACCCCGATACGCAATGGGAGCCGCGGGAGACGGCGCTCGAAGACCAGGCGTTGGGACAGGTGTCCGACGATCACCTGAACTTCGCCATCACCTGCGACGCCGGCGCGAACATCTACGCCATTTCGAAAGGGGGCCTTTCCGGCAGCACGGATCCGCAGATCTTCCTCGTGCGACGGGATCCGGCCGGAATCTGGACGACGCACGTTGTTGCCCGCAAGATGGACGACTGGACGCGGCCGATGATGCTGATCGACTCCGAGAATCGAGTCGCGTACGTCTTCGCGAAGAGCAGTGACATCGCGGCCGACGCCATCCACGTGAAGACCGCCGACCTCGACAACCTCGGCTTCACGGTGGGCCCCGGGGAGCTCTTCATCCAGAGTGACGCCGACGACCAGATCAACGATCCCACGTCGACGAAGCAGAACGTCGACAGTTCGACCGGGCTGCTCCTCATCGCTTGCGACCGGGGCACGGAGTACTACTTCCATAACTACCTCGAACTACCTGGCACCCCGCAGCCGGACATCGTGGTCGTACCGGATTCCCACGACTTCGGGATCGTCGAGGTGGGCACGCAAGCGTCGGCGACAGTTCAGGTCCGCAACGAAGGAACGGCGGATCTCGTCGTGACCGCGACCGACCTCGTCGGAGGGGACGCGGCCGAGTTCTCGATCACGAGCGGAGGAGGCGCGTTCACTCTGTCGCCCGGCGACAGCGCAGACGTCGTGGTGGAGTTCGCCCCGGTTTCGCACGGGCCGAAGAGCGCAGCCCTTCAGATCGCGAGCAACGACCCGTCCGAGAACACGTTGGACGTTCCGCTCAGCGGCACCGGTCTCGACCCGCTCACCGGGGTCCCGGCGGCTTACCCGGGGGCGCCCTCCGTGGTGCTCCATGCCCCCGGCCCCAACCCGACGGTCGGACCCGGCGGGCCGACACTCCGATTCGAGCTGGACAGGCCGGCCACCGTGACGTTCCGCGTCTACGACGTTGCGGGGCGTCTCGTCGCCGAGCGGCGGGCGCAGCGTTTCGACGCCGCGGGCTTGCACGTGACCGCCTGGAATCCGGGCCCCCTCACCCCCGGCACCTACTATCTGCGGCTCGAGACGAGCTCGGGGGAATCGGCCACCACGAGCTGGGTCGTGCT
The DNA here is from genome assembly GCA_025774865.1 of bacterium. Classification (GTDB taxonomy): domain Bacteria; phylum ARS69; class ARS69; order ARS69; family ARS69; genus JALGZO01. The sequence continues at coordinate 2,029 of JALGZO010000557.1, forward strand.
GCGCTGACTTCCCCCACGAACGACGAGAACGGCGGTTCCGATTCCTGACGGGAATCATGTTCTCGACTGCGTTGGATCATTTCGCAGAGTCCACCCCTGATCGATCGTCTTGGCTGCTGAAGGTCCCTGGCACGTTGTTGGGACGCGCCGAGATGAGAGAGCCGCACGGTCCCGAGGCCACCTGGACACCTCCCTGGATTCACGCGGTCGCCGCCGCCGCCTGGGTCGTCGGGCCCGACATGAGAATGAGCTACTTGAATCAAGACGCCGAGCGGCTCCTTGGCGTGCGGGCAAGTCGCGCGTTGGACCGTCCGTGCCACCAGGTCGTCGCGGGTCGCGAGCCGTCCGGTCGTCCGAGTTGTCGCGCCGAGTGCCCCATCTTCGAAGCGGCCCGCCGCGGACGAGAAGTTCGGCCCAAGACCCTGAGGATTCGCAGGTCACCCGGCGATCGCTGGGCCACCATCCTGATGATTCCGACGATCGCGCCGGACCACAGCGGACCGTGGCTCGTGCACTGCGCCATCGACACGACCGGCATCGCGAGAGCGCACGGCTACGTGACCCGCGTCGCTTCCCGCACTCCGATCACCCAGAACGAGCGACAATTGAAAGGGGTCGACTGCCTGACCAGACGAGAGCGAGAGATCCTCGATCTTCTCGTCCGAGACGAAACCCTCTGGGCCATCTCGAACGAGCTGCACATCAGCCACGCCACCGTCCGGAACCACGTTCAGCACATCCTGTCCAAGCTCGGCGTTCACTCCATCGCGCAGGCCGTGGCCCTCTCCTTGATCGACACGACGTAGTCGTCAGGACGAGCTGCGGGTAGACTCCTCCTCGGCCAGGAGGGTCGATGCGGCTCACTCAGACTCCAGGACATCCTGAGGTCCGCCTCTTCGTGGTGGGCCTCACCCTCGCGACGGTCTCGTCCTTCCTGGTGAGCTGCGGAGCCAGCCGAACGGATCCGCTCGAGGGCGTTCGTCCGAGCCTGGACGGGATCCGGGCCACGGAGATCGCCCGGCACATGGGCGTGCTCGCCGACGACGCGATGGAAGGCAGGTTCACGGGTACCGAGGGATACCGGCGGGCCGCGGAGTACGTGGCGGAACGTTTCGAAGAGCTCGGGCTCGAGCCCGCCGGCGACGATGGCAGCTTCTTCCAGACCGTGCCGCTCCGCCAGTCCGAGCTGCGGACGGAGGACAGCTCGATCGAGCTCACCGGGATCGGCGAAGCACAGGCGCTACGCCCATACGTCGACTACTACCTGGCCCCGAACATGCTGCAGGAAGAGATCCCGCTGGTCGCTCAGACCGTATTCGTCGGCTTCGGCGTCACCGCTCCGGAGCTCGACTACGACGACTACGAAGGGATCGACGTGCGCGGCAAGATCGTCGTGGTGTTTGGTGGCGCACCTTCTTTCTTCCCGAACGACGAGCGAGCCTATTATTCTTCCGGACGCGTCAAGCGGAAGAACCTCCGCGAACGGGGCGCCGTGGGCGCGCTGTGGATGCGGACCCCGGAAATGGAAGAACGCTACCCCTTCGAGAAGTCGATCCAGAACGCGCGAATCCCCTCGATGCGCTGGATCGACACCGCTGGTGGCGTGCAGGATGCGCATCCCGAGTACCGCCTGTCGGGGCGACTCGGACCCGAGGGAGCGAAGAAGCTCTTCCGCGGCGGGCGGATTCCGATCGAGCAGGTCCGCGCGGCCGTCGCGGAAGACCGGCCCGAGCCCTTCGAGCTCCCCGTCACCATCTCCGCTCACACCGCGAGCCGCCACTCCGCGATCGAAAGCTCGAATGTGGTAGCGATCCTTCCGGGGAGCGACCCCGAGTTGAAGAACGAGTACGTCGTGCTATCCGCCCATCTCGATCACCTGGGAGTCGGCGAGCCCGTGGACGGCGATTCCATTCGGAACGGGGCGTACGACAACGCGTCAGGCATCGCCATAATGCTGGAGGTGGCCCGCGCGGCGGTGCGCTTGAGTGAGCCGCCGCCTCGCTCCCTTCTCTTTCTCGCGGTCACGGGCGAAGAACGAGGGCTCCTCGGCTCGGATTACTTCGTCCACCATCCGAGCGTGCCGCTCGACGACATGGTGGCCGACATCAATCTCGATATGGTGTTGATGCTGCATCCACTCCGCGACGTCGTCGCGTTCGGCGCCGAGCATTCGACTCTGCTTCATCCCCTCGAGCAGGCCGCCCACACCCTCGGGCTCTCGGTGGCTCCGGATCCATATCCCGAGGAAGTGATCTTCGTCCGCAGCGACCAGTACTCGTTCGTGAGAAAGGGAATCCCGTCCGTGTTTCTCGTGGCCGGGATCGACAGCGGGGATCCCGCCGTGGACGGGAAAGCGCTCGAAATGAACTGGTTTGAGAACATCTACCACACGCCGCAGGACGACTTGACCCAGGAGTTCGATTTCGAGGCGGGCGTGGACTTCACTCGACTCAACTTTCTGATGACTTGTCTCGTCGCTGGCGCCCCGGAGCGGCCCGCCTGGAACGAGGGCGATTTCTTCGGCGAGCGGTTTGCGGGTGAAGACGCGGAGTGAAGTCCGCAGGGACTCAGCCGGACGACGCCAATCGCAACCCGGCAACCGCGAAGTCGCGGAGATCGGGGAGATCGCCCGTACGGGACGCCGACCGCGCGAGCACCAGACTGTCGTTCCACGCGCCCCCGCGAAGCACGCGACGAACGTCCGCGGCGGCCGACGACTCTTCGCGTCCGTCTTCGCTTCGATACGGGTACGCGAAGGGCGCTTCTTCGAACTCCATCCCCGGACCGAAGAGGCTATCCGTCCACTCGGTGACGTTGCCCGCGAGGTCCGTCACGCCCTCGGGAGTATCCCCCGCCGGAAACACGCCCACCGGTGCCGTCCTCTTCAACCGCGTCTCCGCCGTGTTGGCCCGGAGCGGGTCGAACTCGTCCCCCCACGGGTATCGACGCCCCTCCCGGCCACGCGCCGCCGCTTCCCACTCGGCCTCGCTCGGAAGCCGGAAATCCTCTCCCGCCTGCGCGGAGATCCACCGGCAGTAGGCCCGAGCCTCGAACCAGGAGACCCCCACGACCGGCTGGGCGGGATTGTTGAACGCCTCGTGGCGCCAGAACCTGGGCTCCCGGAGCTTCCCTCCCGGGTAGAGCTCCTTGAGGTGCGATTCGAACTCCGCTTCCGTCATCGTGAGGCGTTCTTTCCAGCGCTCGTAGCTTTCCTTCGGCAGCTGTCCACTCTCCCAGGCGATCTCGAGCTGTGGCGGGTCCTCTCGAAACCGACGCCACCAGTAGCGCACGCCCACTCGCGTCCCGTCCGCCGTCGCCTCCCCGCTCTTCCACCGACGCGCCCCCTCCGAGTCCCAAAAGCTCTCGTCTTCGTAGCCGCCCGCCTCCAGGAAGAGCGACCACTCCGCGTTCGTCACCGGGAAGCGGGCCAGCCGGAAAGGAGCAATCTCGATCTCGTGCCGAGGCATGTGGTTTCGGACCGCCTTCCCCAGATACTCGAAGGGCTCGTCCTCGCCCATGGGATAGAGCCCGCCCTCGATCGGCACGAGTCGGGGCAGCAAGTACTCGCCGTGAGAGGCGTGGTGCCTCTCCAGGCGCGGATCGCCCAGCGGGCCGAGCGCCAGGCCGACCTCCATCCGGGCGCGCAGATCGGCCGAGCTCTCTCGGCTCCGCCGGACGAGCGCGTCCCGTAGCGACACGAGAAGCTCGGGAGACAACCTCTCACGAACCTCGGTCTGAGCCGCGCAGCGGCCCGCAAGCGCGAGATTCGTTCCCATCAAGCCGCGTACGAAGTCGTTCGCATCGGCCGTCATGGCTCCCGCCAGAAGCGCCGTCTCCTCCCACCCCGTCGTGGGAAGACCCGGAATCGACTCCCCGCCCGGAAGGGTGGGCAACATGTCCGCGAGACGCGGCGCCACGTCTTC
>JALGZO010000558.1 GCA_025774865.1 bacterium
CGGTCCGAGAAGCGACTCGGACTCGGTGCCACCGATGACCGTGGGAACCTCGCCCGACTCGAAGCCGGCCGGCACTTCCGGCGTCCACGTCTTCGATTCGTCGCTAAACGAGATGATGGCGGTCGTGAAGTCGAGGGAGACGTTCAATCCGGCGATCGGAATGTCTCCCGTGCGAAAGATCCCCGAGTTCATCGAGGCGTTCATTCCGTCGCTGATCGGCTCCAGGTAGCCCCTGGCGAACTCCTCGCCCAGCGAACTGACGTTGTCTCCGACGACGTCCGCGGAAACGGGCGCCGCGGCGACGACGAAACCGACGATCGCAACGGCAGCCGCCCGGCGGAATCCGTAGGTCATGGTTTCCTCCGCATGAAATGGCCAACGGTCCTTCATGGTGAAGATCGTGCCGTGACGCGGCCGAGTCAATCTCCAATCGGCCGGACGCCTCTCAGGAGCGCCCTTCAGCCCCGCGCGGGACGCCGCGCAACGTTCGGTCCACGAGGAGAAGACCACGCAGGGTGAGGTCGGCCTCGACACGTTCGATCGATTCGCAGCGGGGACCGATGAGCTCCGCAAGCCCGCCCGTGGCAACCGCTTTCCCCACGCGGCCGAGCTCCCGCCAGATCCCGTCGACGATCGAGTCGATCAGCCCGGTCGCGCCGAACAGGATTCCCGAGCGCAGGCAGTCACGCGTGTTGCGGCCGATCACCGTGTCGGGAAAGGTGAGATCGATCTTGGAGAGGCGAGCGGCCCGGCGAAACAGGTCTTCGGCCGAAGTCTCGACCCCCGGCACGATGACGCCGCCCACGTATCGCCCCTCTGCGTCCACGCAGTCGAAGTTCGTGGCGGTTCCGAGATCCACGACGACGGCCGGGGAGCCCACAGTCTCTCGGGCCGCGAGCGCGTTCACGATGCGGTCTGCGCCGACTTCGCGCGGGTCGTCGACGGCGAGATCGATCCCGAGGTCCATCTCGGCCGACACGACGCTGGGTTCGTGGTCGAGCTCATCCGTGACGTACGAAACGAACGTTCGGGTCAATCGCGGCACGACGGACGAAAGACATGTGCGCGAGATGATGCTCGTGCCCCCCGCCACGTGTCGCACGAGGTGCTCGACGATCAGCGACAGCTCGTCGGGCGTGGCTTCGCGACGGGTCCCGACGCGCACGGTCGCCAGAGGACGATCACCTTCGTCCTCGAACAGCCCCATGACGACGTTCGTGTTCCCGACGTCGACGGCCAGAAGCATCGCCTATCCCCCCTCCGCGCGCTCGCGGATCCGCGCGGCCACCGTGGCGTGCGCGCTCCGAACGGTGCGCGTCTCCCCCCCGGGGCTGCGAACGCGAAGACGTCCGTCGTCCTCGATCCCGTCCGCTCGCCCGAAGAAGACCTCGTCTCCGAGCCGGACCTCGACCTCGCAGTCAGCGAGCTCGTCGAAACGGGCCCAGCGCGCGGCGAGGTCGATCCCGCCGTTCCGGTCGGCGGTGACCAGCGTCTCCAGTTCCGCCACGAGTGACGCCAGGAGCGCGCTCCGATCCACGCGCCGGCCGGTCCGCTCCTCCACCGAGCCGGCGAGCTCGCGCAGCTCGGGGGGGAACTCGCCCGATCGATGGTGAACGTTGCACCCGATCCCCGCCACGAGAAACATCTGTCCGGCGATCGACCGCGCCTCCACGAGAACGCCACAGACCTTGCGGCCTCCCAGCCGGACGTCGTTCGGCCACTTGAGGCTCGGCGGTACGCCGGTCTCACGCTCCAGCGCGGCGGCCGCGGCGAGCGCAGCGACGAGGGAGTAGCGCGGTGCGACGGACGGATCCGCCGGCGCATCCAGGAGCGTCGTGCTCCATACGCCGAGCCCCGGCGGCGAGAGGAAGGTGCGGCCCTTCGTGCCGCGTCCCGCCGTCTGCAGCTCGGCCGCGACGACGACTCCGGGCCCCGCTCCGGCGACGGCGCGCGCGAGGACCTCGTCGTTCGTCGAGTCGACGACCGCGTGCACCTCGGCCGTGGCGCCATAGCGTCCGTCGCGCCGCCGCTCGCGCACGCGAGCCGCCGAGAGGAGCGAGCCCCGCCGCCCGGGACGCAGCACGCCGTCGCCGCCGAGCTCGAGAAGCCCTCTCTCTTCCAGCGCCGCCACGGCGGTGTGCAGACCAGCCCGCTCGGCCGGCGGAACGGCGGCGAGCGCGTTTGTCAGCGCGACCGCACCGTCGCCCTCGCCGAGCGCGTGCAGGAGACGGGCCTGCCCGACGAGATCGTCGGCGCTCACCCGCCCGTCTCGTGATCCAGGAGAAACGAGAGGTCGATGGCGCGCACACTGTGGGTGAGGGATCCGATGCTCACGAGATCGACGCCGCAATCCGCGAGCTCCCCGACGTCTTCCGGGGTCACGCCGCCCGACGCTTCCAGCTCCGGCCGGCTCCCCGGCGGTCCGAGGAAGTCCGCGATCCGCTTCATCTCCGACGGCGACATGTTGTCGAGAAGAAGCCGATCGACGCCTCTTTCCACCGCTTCCTTCGCTTCTTCGAACGAGCGGACTTCGACCGTCAGCGGCAGGGCCGACGAGGCCGGGTCGGCGCGGATCGCCTCGATCGCGGGCACGATCCCACCCGCGAGCGTGATGTGGTTCTCTTTCAACATCACCATGTCGCCGAGGCTCCAACGGTGACTCGTGCCGCCGCCGATCACGACGGCGTACTTCTCGAGCGCCCGCAACCCCGGCGTCGTCTTGCGCGTGTCGCATACCGCGACCCGGCCCGACGCGGCGTCGACGGCGCGGCGCGTGACCGTCGCGATGCCGCACAACCGCTGGAGAAAGTTGAGCGCGGTCCTCTCGCCCGCGAGGAGCACCGCCCCCGTCCCTGCCACCGTGAGAACGGAGTCGCCGGCGTCGAAGGACTGTCCATCCGACCGTCCCGAGAACGAGAGCGACTCGGCACTCCCGGCCGCATCGGCGAGCACCTCGAAGACGCGGCGGAACACGGGCTCCCCCGCGAGAAGGCCCGCTTCCCGCGCGACGACCCGTCCGGAACAAGGCCGGTCCCGGTTCGGCAGCGGCCGCGACGATCGATCGCCGAACGCCGAGTCCTCGTCGAGCGCGAGCATGACGGCCGGATCGAGCACGTCGTGACCGGGAACCGGGGCGTCGAAGCGCCCGAGGAGCGACCGCGAGCTCATCGTCGAGCCCGGCGCCGGGCGTGCGCCGATTTCCGTCGCCGGGGAGCGCCCCGCGGCTTCACCGGGGTGACTCCCGACGCCGTCTCCGCCCGGAGCTCGAACACGCGGTCACGCAAGCTCGCGGCGAGCTCGAAATCGAGCTTCGTGGCCGCCTCGAGCATTTCCTTCTCGAGACGCGCGATCATGTCGTCGCGGTCGAAGCCCTCGCCGAGGGCCTCGGGCAGCTGCTCCGGCAACTCGACGTCCGAGCCACCTCTTTCGGCGACGACGGCGGTCTGCTCCATCACCTGTTCGATCGACTTCACGATCGTCTGCGGCACGATACCGTGCTCCTCATTGTAGGTTTCCTGGAGCCGACGCCGACGATTCGTCTCGTCGAGTGCACGCTGCATCGAACGGGTGATCTCATCCGCGTACATGATCACGCGCCCCGCGACGTTCCGGGCCGCCCGACCCGCCGTCTGGATGAGAGATCGCTCCGAGCGCAGAAAGCCCTCCTTGTCGGCGTCGAGGATCGCGACGAGCGAGACTTCGGGCAGATCCAGACCTTCCCGAAGGAGGTTGATTCCCACGAGAACGTCGAACTCGCGAAGCCGGAGCCCCCGGAGGATCTCCGACCGCTCGAGCGTGTCGATGTCGGAGTGAAGGTAACGGACCCGGACGTTCATTTCCTCGAGGTAGTCCGTGAGATCCTCCGACATGCGCTTCGTCAACGTCGTGATGAGCACCCGCTCTTCGCGGTCCACCGTCCGGCGAATCTCGGCGAGGAGATCGTCGATCTGGCCTTCGACCGGCCGCACCTCGATGCCCGGATCCATGAGGCCGGTCGGCCGGATCACCTGCTCGACGACCACGCCCTCGGACTTTTCCAACTCGAGGTCACCCGGGGTGGCGGAGACGAAAACAGTGGGCCCGACCATCTCCAGGAACTCTTCGAAGTTCGCGGGACGGTTGTCGACCGCCGACGGCAGCCGAAAACCGTGCTCGACCAGCGCCTTCTTGCGGGAAACGTCGCCGAAGTACATTCCCCCGAGCTGCGGCACGGCGACGTGCGACTCGTCGATGATCGTGAGGAAGTCCGGTGGCAGGAAATCGATGAGGCAGTACGGGCGCTGGCCCGGACGTCGACCGGAGAAGTGGCGCGAGTAGTTCTCGATCCCCGAGCAGTAGCCGATCTCCTCGATCATCTCGAGGTCGAAGTTCGTGCGCGATTCGAGACGCTGGGCCTCCAGGAGCTTGTCGGAGGCGCGGAGTTCCTCGAGCCTGTCCTTCAGCTCCTCTCGAATGGTGTCCAGCGCACGTTCGATCTTGGGGCGGGCCGTCACGTATTGCTTGGCGGGGAACACGCGATACTCCTCGAGCTCGGTTCTCACTTCGCCGGTGAGCGGGTCCACGACCGACATCCTCTCGACCTCGTCTCCGAAGAGCTCGAGGCGCAAGATGTCCTCTTCGTAGGCCGGTCGGATTTCGATCGTGTCGCCGCGCACCCGAAACGCTCCGCGACCCAGCTGATAGTCGTTGCGCGCATATTGGATCTCGACGAGCGCCGAGAGAATGGCGTCTCGGTCCCCGTGGTCGCCGATCCGAATCGGCACCGAGAGGTCCAAGAAGTCGTCGGGCGAGCTCAAGCCGTACAGGCACGAAACCGACGAGACGACCACCACGTCGCGACGAGTGAGTACCGCCTGCATAGTCCGCAAACGGAGCCGGTCGATGTCGTCGTTGATCGAGGCGTCCTTTTCGATGTACGTATCCGTCTGGGGGATGTACGCCTCGGGCTGATAGTAGTCGTAGTACGAGATGAAGTACTCGACCCGGTTCTTCGGGAAGAACGAGCGGAACTCGCCGTAGAGCTGGGCTGCGAGCGTCTTGTTCGGAGAAATGACCAGGGTCGGACGGCCCGCTCGCGTGATGGCGTTCGCGAGCGTGAACGTCTTTCCGCTGCCGGTGATGCCGAGGAGCGTCTGGAACGGACGGTCCTGGTCGAGACCTTGGGCGAGCTCCTCGATGGCGCGAGGTTGATCGCCCTGCGGCGCGTAGGGGGACTGGAGATCGAAATCCACGGCATCCTCGAGGGTCGGAAACCGAACGAGTGTACCGCGGCCCGCGCGCGAGGGCGATGGGCGAGCCCGGAGATCTCGGTTATGCTGCCCGGCGTCATGAGACTGCGAACTCTCGGCCTTGCCGTCCTCGGCCCCGCGTGCCTCACCGGATGCACCGGAGCCCCGGTTCCGGGTGACCCCGCGGCCCCGCCGCCGCCGGTCGCCGCCTGGCGGCCCGCCGAGGCGCTCGCCATGCTTCTCAAGCCGCCCCCTGGCGGCGCCCGCCCCATCGACGACGCCTACCTCGACTTCACCGAGCCTTACCGCATCCGCATCGCCGAGGCGGAAACGCTGGCGGACGGACTCCGGAGGATCGAGCGCGTGGACGGGGGTGGCCGGCGAGTCTGGTACTTCGACGGGCCGGAAGCGATCTTCATGAGCATCGACATCCACGATGACGGCTCGATCGACCAGAGCCAGTTCTTCGGCCCGGAGGGTCTCTTCGCGGTGGTGCACCGGTTCGCGGAGGGGCGTCGCACCCAACGCATCTTCTGGCCGCCGGGACAGCCGAGGATCGTGGAGGTCCGAGACAACCTGCCTCCCTACCCGGGAGTCTGGTGGCGGACGGACGAAAACCCGTTCGAGATGGGCGCGCCTTCGGCGGGGCACGGCTCCGACTGAAGCGCCCGCCCGGGGGTCCGCTCTCCCTTGGTGTTCGCTGGTGATCCCTCGTATCTTCCGTCGGCAGTTTAGAAAAGCCGTGAGTCGTGATCGGCCGAAAGCGCCGCCAGCACAAGGAGAACGACGCGATGTCAGGAACCCTGACTCAGCCCCCCGCTCCCCCTACCCGTTCCGCCGTCGATGACTTCATGGCCGTCGTCGCGGCGAAGAACCCCGAGCAGTCCGAGTTTCACCAAGCGGTTCGGGAGGTCGCGGAGTCCGTCCTGCCGTTCATCGAGCGAAACCCGCACTACCAGAAGGCCAAGATCTTCGAGCGCATCGTGGAGCCGGAGCGGGTCATCATGTTCCGCGTGCCGTGGCAAGACGACCGCGGCGAAGTGCACGTGCAGCGCGGCTTCCGGGTCGAGTTCAACAGCGCCCTGGGTCCGTACAAAGGCGGCCTCAGGTTCCACCCCACCGTGAACCTCGGAATCCTGAAGTTCCTCGGCTTCGAGCAGGTCTTCAAGAACAGTCTGACGACGCTCCCGATGGGCGGCGGCAAGGGCGGCTGTGACTTCGACCCGAAGGGCAAGAGCGACCCCGAAGTGATGCGCTTCTGCCAGAGCTTCATGACGGAACTCTCCCGTCATATCGGCCCTGATACGGACGTCCCCGCCGGCGACATCGGAGTGGGCGGCCGCGAGATCGGGTACCTGTTCGGTCAGTACAAGCGCATTCGCAACGAGTTCACCGGCGTCTTGACCGGCAAGGGAATCAACTGGGGTGGCAGTCTCATTCGCCCCGAGGCGACGGGGTACGGCACCGTGTACTTCGCGCAGGAAATGCTCGAGACGCGCGGCGAGTCGTTCCAAGGAAAGACGGTAGCGGTCTCCGGGTCGGGCAACGTCGCCCAGTACGCGACGCAAAAGGTCAACGAGCTCGGCGGAAAGGTGACCACGCTATCGGATTCCAGCGGCACCATTCACGACCCGGCGGGAATCGACGCCACCAAGCTCGACTGGGTCATGAACCTCAAGAACAATCGTC
>JALGZO010000559.1 GCA_025774865.1 bacterium
CGCGAGGCGAGTCGCGGCGAAACGTGTTGGGGATGGCATGCCCACTCCTTTCCCAGAGTTGTAAGCGAACTCCGGGGGGAGTTGAGCCCGCGCAGAGTCTACCATGGCGGGGGGACGGGTTCCATGATCGGGCCCTCGAATCGCTTCCCACGGACTCCGGGGAGAGGCAAAGTAAGGCGTCACGAGGCATAGAACTCGTATTACAAAGTAGAGTCACGAGTCATCAAATTCGACGTACGACGTGCGTGCAGCCGCCCGAGCCGGCGGCGAGACTCAAAGGGGGTATCGAAGGCATGTGGCGCTCATCCCGTCTCGTAGCGTGGTTCACGTCAGCCGCCCTGGTCGCTTGCTTGGCTGCGGGATGCTCGGACTTCGGGGACGTTCCGATGGATGCCGGCGGCGGCGGCGAGAACGGCGCCCTGGCCGACTCCTCCGTGGTTCTCGTTCCGGTCCGGGACAACACGCTGTTCGAGGACCTCCAGCTGGACCTCAGCAGCGGCGCGGGGGTCCATCTGTTCGCTGGGCGGACCGGTCCGTCGGGAAGTTCGCTTCGTCGCCGGGGTCTTCTACGCTTCGACATCGCGGCGGGCTTGCCGGCGGGGGCCGTGATCGACAGCGTGAGCCTGACGCTTCGGCTGTCGAACTCGTCAGGTCAGGGCGGTCCGGAACCGATCGAGCTGCACCGGGTCCTTGCTGCGTGGGGGGAAGGGAGCTCGAACGCCGGGGAGCCCGGCGGGACCGGGGCGGCCGCCCAGCCCGGAGACGCGACCTGGCGCCACACATTCTTCGACAGCTTCGACACCGCTCTCTGGACGAACCCGGGCGGCGACTTTTCCTCCACGATCAGCGCGGAGGAAGTCGTCGGAACGTTCAATCCGATCGATGATCCCCGCAACTTCTACTCGTGGACAGGAGCCGGCCTCGTCGAGGACGTCCAGTCGATGCTCGAAGATCCCGGGAGGGACTTCGGCTGGATCCTGATCGGGAACGAGAACGACCCCAACACCGCCAAGCGATTCAATTCGCGAGAAGAAGACGAGCCGGCGAACCAGCCCCGCCTCTTCATCCGGTTCCGGCCACCGGCTCCGGGCAAGTGACGGATCAGGGCGCCGCGCCTGGGCCGCCCTCTCTTTCGAGCGCTTCGAGCTCCTCACGAGTGTTGACGTTGCGCCAGGCCGACGCGAGCTCCAGTGGAGGCGCGGGGGAGAGTGTGCGCGGGTGCTCGGCGAGCGCGGACGGAGCGAGACAGCCCCCGGCCGCGAGCGACTCGAGGATCTTCCTCGCGCGCGCGTCGTAGACGGCGAGCAGCGGCTCCCTCCCCTTCGCGGACAGGCGTGGCAGGATCGCCCACTTTCCGGGCTCTCTCCGATCGAGCAGCCACGTGACGGCCGGCGGGCGCACGAGTGGTTGATCGCACGCTGCGACCACCCACGTGGCGCCCGGTTCCCAGCGCATCGCGGAGAGAATGCCGGCGAGCGGACCGGTGAGGTCGGGAGGGTCCGGCAGTCGGGGGAGGTGGGCACACGCGTCGGGGAACGGACCGTCGCCGAGCAGCACCGTTCGCCGGGCGAAGGGCTCCAGCACCTCGACCACCCTCTCCAGAAACGTCTTTCCCTCGAATGTCAGGAGCTGCTTCGGCCAGCCCATGCGCCGGCTGGCGCCGCCCGTGAGCACTCCCGCGTAGACGGGCGCCGCGCGCCACGCGCGCGGCAACCAGTCGTCGATGGTCCGGAGCAGTGCTTCCTTCCGCGACGCCCCCCACGGGAGCACGGCCCGGACGTCCGTCACTTCGTCCGGCGGGTTGGGCTCGGCTTCGCTCGCGACCCACACCTTCGGCAGCGGCGTTCCCTTGTGCCCCTCGACGAGCACGACGTCGTACTCGCCGAGGAGGGCGCTGAGGGCGGCGGAAAGGTCTCCGCTGGGGGTGCCGCCGCCGGCGTGAACCGCTCGGGCCTGGTGTGTACGGATGAGCGATTGCCCCGGCGCGTGGAGCATCACGTCCGCGCCGGCCTCGAACAGGTGATCGGAGTCCTTTCCCCGGGGATCGACCTGGATGCCGTGCGCGTCGTGCTTCACCGTGGCGACGGAAAGGCCGCGCTCCACGAGTACGGGGATCACCTCGCGCAGGACCGTCGTCTTCCCGGACCCGCTCCAGCCGCACACGGCGAGAACGGGGCCGGCGGTCAACGAGGCCTCGCGAGGCCGGGACGGGGAATCGTCGAGGTCGGTCATCCGTGGAGGATACGTCAATGCATCGTCCGTCGGGACCCGGAGTCGCCGCTCGTTCGCGCGCGCGGTAAATTGCGGTGTCCGGCCGGCTTCTCTGGCAGGTCGGGCACGTAGGGGGCGAAGGCTCCTTACCCCAGGGGGCTTGGTCGGACAGGGGCGGCCGGGCCCCCGTGTTCGTCGATCTTCACTGTTCTCCACACCCTCTCCCGCCCCCGGTGCCCCTCCGACCGGCCGGACGTCAGTCCCCCAGCCGGGGGCGGCATCTATTCACGACTCGACACTCATGTTTCCGTGGCGAAGGGTCGATGGCCCCAGTATCCCCGCCTCCCGCGGTCCACCGGCGGGGGAGGGGAATGAAGCGGTCGAACCCGCCCGCTTCGATCCGACGTTGCGGGTCCGGGTGTCTGCTCCTCGGATTCGTCCTCTCGCGGTGTGCCCCGCCGCAGTGGCCGAGGACAGCCCGCGACTCGATGGCTCCGTGTCTCTCGTCTACTACGCGGCGGGGGACGGATCCGACCGCGGGATCGAGGCGGCGGGGGCCGACCATCGACTGCTGGAACGCGTCCGGCTGAACGTGATCCGGAGGGTCGGACTACCTTCGGAGAATCATCTTTCTCGTCAGCTGCCGGTCCCCGGCATCGAGGCGCAGGAAGTAGACGCCCGAGGCGACCGCGCGGCCGGCATCATCGCGCCCTTGCCAGACGACTTTCTTGTGCCCGGACGGCTGGCGCTCGTCGACCAGCCGGCGCACGACCCGTCCCTGGACGTTGTACACCAGCAGCCGCACGTCGGCGGCGGCGGGCAGCGCGTACTCGATCGTCGTTCTCGGGTGGAACGGGTTCGGGTAGTTGGGTGCGAGGGCGATCCGGCCCGGCTGCCCCAGCGGGCCGGTGGTGGGCGCGCCCGTCGTGGCGATCGCCAGGAACTCGATGAGGACGTCATCGACGAGAATCTCGGTCCACTCGTCGCTCCAGGTCTTCTTGTTGTTGTAACCGCCGACCGTGATCGTGTGGGTCCCGGCGTCCAGGACTCTGAGATCCAGCTCGACGAGCGTCCAGCCCGTAGTCTGCGCTGAGCCGCCCTGGCCGTCCCCGGTGATGCGAGCGATGACGTCTTCGCCGTTCGTCCCGACCAGCACGTCATCGACGGCCACGAGCGCCTCGGAGAACTCGTCAGCCTCGTAGTTTGCAGTCTGGGTCAGCTGGAAGCGGAAGGATAGCGCGGTCAGGGTCGCCCCCGTCACGGTGAAGCTGCGACTCCAGCCGCCGGACATTCCCAGAACGGTCTCTTCGTCTTGGCCACCCAGGGTGACCGCGAGCGCTCCGCCAGAGTATCCGCCGGCATCCAAGCGCGTCCCGATCGCGTAGATGGGCTCCGAAGTTCCTCGGAACGTGTCGGCTCGGTACACGAAGCCGTTCGTATCCGAGTCGAAGTCGGCCAGGATGCTTCCGTTGATCGTCACGACGGCGAGGTCGGAACTGGTGGTGCCGTCGCTGGCCCGGTACGAGAACGTGTCCGAGCCGTCGAAGCCCGGTCCGGGACTGTAAGAGAACGAGCCGTCGGGGTGGAGCACGAGGTCTCCATTCGACGGGGCGCTCGCCAGCTCCGCGGACAGCGCTTGGCCGTCGAATTCGACGTCGTTCGCCAGGACCCCGGGCGCGGCCACCTCGACCGTGCTGTCCAGGTCCACATGGTACGAGTCGTCCATCGCGACCGGCGGATCGTCGAGGGGCCGGACGGTGATGTTCACCGTCGCGATGGAGGCGTCCTTCCCGTCGTCGAGAAAGTAGGAGAAGCTGTCGGTGCCGTGGAAGTTCGCGGTTGGCACGTAATCAAAGGAGCCGTCGGCGTTCAAGGCGAGTACGCCGCCCAGGGGCGCGCCCGCGACGGCTGCCGTCAAGGGATCACCGTCGGCGTCGAAGTCGTTGCTCAGCAATCCCGGGGCGCTCACGACCAACGTGTCGTCCTCGTCGACGCCGTACGCGTCGTGGATCGCAACGGGTGGCGTGTTCGAGTGGCTCGTGAGGAACCGCACCTGGACGTCGTCGACCAGGATCTCCGTCGTCTCGTCGTTGAAGGTCTTCTTGTTGTTGTATCCTCCGATCGTCAAGGTGTGTAGACCTGCCGACAACGGTCCCAGACTGGTCGTGAAGGTCTGCCACCCGGTCGTCTGGGGGGAACCGCCGTTGCCATCGCCGGACAGGCGCGCGACATAGTCGAATCCCCCCGTCCCCAGCGGGGCCGCGTCGAGCGTGACCAATACCTCGCCGTACTCGTCGGTCTCGTAGCCGGCGGCCAGGGTCAGGCGGTAGCGAAAGGAGACCGTCACCTCGTCCGAGGAGTCGAGAGGGAAGCTCTCCGTCCAGCCTCCGGACATCCCGAGAATCTGGTTGTCATCGACCCCCCCCAGGATTACCTGCAAGGCGCCGCCGGTCCAACCGCCGGACGCGTAGGTGGGCTCGCTCGTACCCCGGAAGCCGTCGTCCGCGTAGACGAACTCTTCGGCGTTCGAATCGAAGTGCGCGTCGACGAGTAGATCCCCGGGCGGTTCTTCGAGCTCCACGAACTCATGGAAGTAGAACTTGCTGGTCTTGTCGCTGGCCAGGACGAGCAGCCCCGTTTGGGAACCGACGGCTTGCTTCGTCGAGGTCGGGTTGTTCAGTTTCGGTTCGGTGATGCTCTGGATGAACGGGGTGCCGGGACCCGGCGCAAACTGCAGGCGATCGAGGTCGGCGCTCTTGTGGAAGATGCCATTGTTCGCGATCGATCGAGCGAGAACGTGAGCACGGTTCGCTTCCGAGTCCACGATGACGATCGGCCGTGTGTGATCATCCACAACCAGACCCAGGAGGTGGCGAGACCACGATCCGGTCGCGGCGTCGCGCTTCACGACGAACACGAGCGGGTTCGCCATTCCCCCGATCCCGGTCTTCAGAGCGCCGATGAGCGTGCCGTCGGACGTGGCCGCCAGGTTGATGTGGTCGTCGGCGACGTTCGTGTAGGCGTCGTCCGCCAGCGCCTCTTCCCGGAGCTCCCAGGCGGTGTCCGCGTCGCCGTCACGATGTGCGGAGAAGTAGTACTTCTCGTCGATCTGGTTGCCCCACAGAACGCCGACGTGATCGTTCCCCATGGCGATGATGGAGGCGATGTCCTCCGCGGCCAGCAGATTTCCTTGGGTCGGGAGCGGGAGCGCCGCGCCCCAGCTCAGCCCACCGTCCGAGGAGCGGTTGATCAGAACCTGACCGCCGGTCGTCCAAGCCGCCCACAGCTCGCCACGGGAGTCCTTCGCGATCGTCAGGGCCGGCGTCTTCGTCGTCCCGACGATCTCGGCCGGGAACCCGGCGTCCAGAAGGTATTCCTTCGATGTCGAGTCATAGTGAAATCGGCTGAGCGTGGTGGCCTCGTCGACACCCCGGTGGCTTTCCTTCGCCCGGGAGGACACATAGAGCGCAGCCCCGTCCCAGAGGACATCGGCGCTCGACTTGCCGCGAGTGTCGAGGTCGGGGCCGACGCTCGTCCACGCACCCAGGTTCGTGTCGAAGCGATGGACCCGGTAGGACCTCACGATCGGATCCCAGAGGATGCCCCACCAGGAGTCGTCGTGATGCCACAGCTTGCTCTCGGGCTTGGCCTCGGTCGGCTCGCTCGTGACACTGCCGCCCGCGAAGTTGAAGTCCCGGTAGCCGGCTTCGATGGCCTCGGATGACAGAACCAGAAGGATCGCGGTCACGAGCAGACGGCTCCGCGCGCTCGGGCGCCGGACGGACGGGTCGAAGCGGACGGTCGTCGTCAGTGACAAGGGTTTCACGAAGTACCTCCGAAGCAGCGACGTCTCGCGGGGACGCTTCTCTGTCGCAGGGGCGATGCAAGAGGCTGGAAGAGAGTGAGGCGATCAAGTGATTGTAGCTGGTTTGAGTTGCAACTGGCAATGCGCGGTTGACTTGGCGAGTCGTACCGTCACTATTCAATTGCAATATCCAAGAAGATTGGAAGATCGATGAACCGTGGTGAGGATTCCACACGGACGCGGCGTTCCGTCAGAGCTCGTGCTCCAGCCAGCGGCCCCGACGGACGATCCAGATCCCGCCGAGCGCCTCGAGGAGGTTTCCGAGGGCCATGGCGCCCATCATCCCCGAGGGCCCGAGTCCGATGCCTTCGCCGAACAGCAACATCAAGGGGATCGTGATCCCCCAGGCGCCCGCCATGTGCATGAGCGTCGGCGGGAGGTTGCGGCCCGCTCCTGCGAATGGCTGCTCCGCGCCGATGATCACGCCCACGAACGGGAGACCGAGCGCCAGGAGACGCAGGTAGAGCGTGCCCGGCGCCACGAGGTCCGGGTCGGGGAAGAAGGAGGCCACGAGCGTGGGGGCGAGCGCGAAGACGGCGCCCCCGAAGACGACCATTGTCGCGGCCGCGAGCTGGATCGAGATGACCGCGGCGAGCCAGGCCCGTACGAGTTGCTTCGCCCCGAGGTACTGCCCGACGAGCGCACTCGACCCCAATCCGAGGCCCGCCACCACCATGATTCCGACGTGGGTGATCTTCCGGCTCATGCCGAAGAGGGCCACGACAGTCGTGCCGTAGATCGCGACGAGCTTCACGAGGATCGAAGCGAACAGGGCGAAGCTCAACCCGCTGACCCCTGAGGGCACTCCGATCTTCAGCATGAGCAGCATTTCGCGCAGGTCGGGTGCGGGTCCGCCCAGCCACCGCACTCGGACGGGGGAGCCTCTTCGCGAAAGAGCCGCGACGCCCCACGCGGTGACGGTCACGAAGCCGGCGACCGATGCGATGGCCGCGCCGCGGATTCCGAGCTCGGGAAACGGTCCGATGCCGAAGATGAGCAGCGGGTCGAGTCCGAGGTTCACGATCGTACCCGCGACACTGATCCACATGCCGAGCGCGGGGCGCCCGATGCCGCGCAGTGCTGTGTACACGGAGAAGCTCACGAGACTGAAGCCCAGAGCGATCCACTGGATCACTCCGTACTCGACCCCGAGGTCGCGGACGGCGGGCTCCGCTCCGAGAAACTCCAGCGCCCGATCGGTCACCAGGAGGCCGAGCGCGCCCATGGCCGTGCCGATCAGAAACTTCGCGAGGAACGTGTTCTTGATCGCGAGCTCGGTGCCCTCGATGTCGCCGGCGCCGAACCGCCGGCTGATGAACGCGACACTGCCCACGCCGACGATCTGGTTCGGGAACGCCAGCACCCACAGGAGCGCTCCGAACACCGTCACGGCGGCCACGGGCTCCTCGCCGATCTTGGCGAGCCAGAAGACGTCGATGAGGTCGTAGACCGTGAGCAGGAGGAAGCTCGCCATCGACGGTAGCCCCATGCTGATCACCCGGCGGAGGATCTCGCGGTGGAGCCTGCGGGTGATCACTTCGTCGTCGTCGGATCGGTCGAGAATCGCGGCCACGCGCGCGGAGGGGGTCGAACGGATCATGCGCCGATCCTCGGGGCGGCACGGCGGTGTGGCAAGACCTGACAAGGATCAACTCGACGCATGATCCTCGTCATGGCCCCGAGGGCGCTTTCGTATTAGGTTGCGGCCGGTGGGAGTTCTGAGACGGTCCTTCCTGAAAGGCGGCGATGGTCGACCGGGCGCCTGAAGGACCGCGAACCCGCGGAGGAACTGGATGCCTCCCGGACGGGACTCCCACCCTTTCTTTGTGCTACTAAGGTGGCTGCCCGCGATCCACCCGGGAGGGAGTGGATTGGAGACCGCCGTCCGCTGGGAGCACTTCCCCCACGACGCCGACGTCGGTGTTCGGGGCTTCGGCCGGACCAAGGAAGAGGCCTTCGAACAGGTCGCGGTCGCCCTGACCGCCGTGATCACCGATCCCGATCGCGTCGGACCCGAGCAGTCGGTCGAAGTCGCGTGCGAGGCGCCTGACGACGAGATGCTTCTCGTGGATTGGTTGAACGCGCTCGTCTACGAGATGGCGGTGCGCCGTCTCCTGTTCTCCGAATTCGAAGTTCGGATCGAGGGCTCGCGGCTCAGCGGAACGGCGCGCGGAGAGCCGGTCGACGTGGCGCGGCATCGTCCTGCCGTCGAGATCAAGGGTGCGACCGTGACGGAGCTCGCGGTGGGGCGCGAGGCCGACGACCTCTGGAGGGCGCAATGCGTGGTGGACGTGTGACGAAGCTCGAGCGCCGCGGCGAGAGCGAATGGGTCGTCCCGCGTACGGGTCGCATGCGGGTGCCCGCCGTGATCTTCGGCAGCGACGAGCTCGTGCAGGACATGGACGAAAAGGTGTTCGAGCAGGCCGCGAACGTCGCGGCGCTGCCCGGCATCGTCAAAGCGTCCTACGCCATGCCCGATGCCCACTGGGGGTACGGATTCCCGATCGGAGGCGTCGCCGCGTTCGATCCGGCGGAAGGAGGGGTCGTCTCGGCGGGTGGTGTGGGGTTCGACATCTCGTGCGGAGTCCGCACGGTGCACACCGGCCTGAGTCGCGCCGACCTCGCCGGCCGCGAGAGCGACCTCGCCGAGGAACTCTTCGGCAAGGTTCCCGCCGGCGTGGGCAGCACCGGCCGGATCCGCTTGAGCGGCGCGGAAACGGACGACATGCTCTCGCGCGGTGCGCGCTGGGCGGTCGAGAGCGGGTACGGGAGACCGGAGGACCTCGAGCGAATCGAGGAGCAAGGCTGCATGCGGGGCGCGGCCCCGGAGGAGGTGTCGACCCGGGCAAAGAAACGGCAACGCGAGCAGGTAGGCACGCTCGGCTCGGGAAACCACTACCTGGAAGTGCAGAGGGTCACGAAGCTGTTCGACGGCCGTCTCGCGGCGGCCTTTGGCCTGGTCGAGGACGACATGGTCGTCACGATTCATTGCGGTTCGCGCGGGCTCGGTCACCAGATCGGCACCGACTACCTCAAAGAGATGGTGATCGCGGCGAAGGACTTCGGCATCGAGCTTCCCGAGCGCGAGCTGGCCGCGGCGCCGATCGAATCGGACACCGGGCGGCGATACCTCGGCGCGATGCGCGCCGGCATGAACTGCGCGCTCGCGAATCGGCAGGTCATCACGCACCTCGCACGAGAAGCGTTCGGCGAGTGCTTTCCGAACGCCGACCTGACGCTCCTCTACGATGTGTCGCACAATACGTGCAAGCTCGAGGAGCACGTCGTGGACGGCGTGACGCGGCGACTCTGGGTCCATCGCAAGGGCGCGACACGCGCGTTCGGCCCCGGCCATCCCGATGTTCCGAAGGCGCTGCGCGATGCCGGGCAACCGGTGCTCATCGGCGGGACCATGGGAACCTGCTCCTACGTGCTCGCGGGTGCCGCCGGCAACGAAGAGCGGTCATTCAGTTCGGCGTGCCACGGGGCGGGCCGGGCCATGAGCCGGAACGCCGCGCGCAAGCGCTGGCGGGGGCGGGAGGTCGTCGACGGTCTGCGCGAGCG
>JALGZO010000560.1 GCA_025774865.1 bacterium
AAGGCGGCGCTTGAGCCTCGGGCCGGGGTGGACGCCCCGGGTCACCGAAGGATGATCAAGTTGTTCGCCGCCTGCTCTCCCCCGTCGGCCACCAGGCGATCGAATGCGAACCGGGATTCATCGGCGCGTTCTTCGTGGCAGCGCCCGCCGGTACCACCGGGAGGTATGCCGCCATCGACGCGATGGTTCGGGCTGACACCGATGACCTCATTGGAATCCTCGAAGGGAGAGAAACCGGTTCAGACTCGAGCTCGATTGGGACCACACCTCGATTGGGACCACACAAGGGACCCAGGATGGGGGCAAGGGCGCTCCGAGGCGTGGATCTGGCCAGGCTCAAACGGCCCCAGGAACCCGCCGATGAGCGACCGGTGCCCCGCAGCGGCCCCGAGAGGCCGCTCCGAGCCTTGACGAGGCGCTCCCGGGCTGATAAGGTGACGCGCCTTTCGTGGCTAAAATCCGCGAATGTGATCGCGAGTCTGGACACTCCGGCCGGGAGTCCGTAAGTTCCCGCGGCCGTTTCGCCCGCTGCCGGGGGAGAGGTGTGTATGAGAACGCACGTCACCAAGGGATCCGAGATTACTCGGGCGTGGCACGTTGTTGACGCGGATGGACAGGTCCTCGGCCGACTGGCCGCCGAAGTGGCCAAGTTGTTGCGCGGAAAGCACAAGCCCGACTACTCGCCACACCTCGACACCGGTGATCACGTGGTCATCGTGAACGCGGAGAAGATCGTTCTGACCGGGAAGAAGCCGGATCAGAAGTTTCGGTACCGGTACTCAGGGTATCCGAGCGGGATGAAGGCCATGCCGTACCGCGAGTTCATGGCGACTCAGCCCACGGAAGTGATCCGGAAGGCGGTTCGCGGGATGCTCCCGAAGAATCGGCTCGGCCGCCAGATGTTGCGCAAGGTGAGGATCTACGCCGGGCCGGATCATCCGCACGAGAGCCAGGGTCCATCGGATTTCGAGTTGAAGACGCGGCCGGCGTCGGCGGCATAGGGAGTAGAGATGTCAGAAGGCTTGATCGAAGCTACAGGACGAAGAAAGACGGCCGTTGCCCAGGTGCGTCTGGCGCCGGGTAGTGGAAAGCGCGTCGTGAACGGGCGCGATTTCCGCACGTATTTCAGTCGTGAGGTGCTGGTCGACGTGACGGAGGCGCCTCTTTCCATCACGAACAACAGCGTGAACTACGACGTGACCGCGACCGTGCGGGGTGGCGGACTCACGGGCCAGGCGGGGGCCGTTCGTCTCGGAATCGCCCGTGCGCTCGTCAAGGCGGACGAAGAGCTCCGCAGAGCTCTGCGGACCGCGGGCTTCCTGACGCGAGATTCACGGATGGTGGAGCGCAAGAAGTACGGACTCCGCGGAGCGCGGCGTCGGTTCCAGTTCAGCAAGCGGTAGACTGAGCAACACAAAATCTGCACGCCACGGGACCGAAAGGGGGTCCGCCTGCGTGAGATCGGCGCGGGGCGGCCCGGACGGGATGAACGTGGCGGAAGAATAACCGAGAGGAGACCGATCTTGGCGGGAGTGACTCTGAGGAACCTGCTCGAAGCAGGGGTTCATTTCGGGCACCAGACATCGCGCTGGAACCCGAAGATGCGAAAATACATCTTCATGGAGCGCAGCGGGATCTACATCCTGGACCTCCAGAAGACCCAGGCCATGCTCGAGCGGGCCCAGAAGATGATCACCGAGGCTACCGCCAAGGGCGGCACGGTCCTCTTCGTCGGGACCAAGAAGCAGGCGCGCGAGACCATCCGAGAGGTCGCCGAAGACTGCGGCCACTTCTACATCAATGAGCGCTGGCTCGGCGGCATGCTCACCAACTTCCAGACCGTCAAGAAGTCGCTGGCTCGCTTCCACGAGCTCGAGCGCATGAAGACCGAATCGACCTTCGAGCTGATCGGTAAGAAGGAACGCCTCAAGCTCGAGAAGGAACGCCTCAAGCTCGAGAAGGTGTTCCACGGGATCAAGGGCATGGATCGCCTGCCCGCCGCCGTCTTCATCGTGGATACGCTCAAGGAGAAGATCGCCGTGTCCGAGGCCAGGAAGCTCGAGCTTCCGGTCGTCGGAATCGTCGACACGAACTGCGACCCCGAGCTCATCTCCCATCCGATCCCGGGCAACGACGACGCGATCCGCGCGATCCAACTGCTGACGCGAGCCATTGGGGCCGCGGTGAAGGAAGGCTCGGCGAAGGCGCGGGACGCGCGCGAGGCCGCGGAGAAGGCGGAGGCCGAGAAGAAGGCGGAGGCCGACGCCGAGCCGACACCGGCTCCGGAGGCGGCAGCACAGAAGTAGGCGTCGCGCCCACGGTGCGCTCCCTCATCTCACGATAGCCCAACGGAACCGGCGGAGACGATCGCCCCGGCGAGATCCGGGCGGATGACCCGAGGAGAATCCAAGCATGTCGATTGACGCGAGCCAAGTGAAGGAGCTCCGGTCGAAGACCGGGGCCGGAATCATGGATTGCAAGAAAGCACTGTCGGAGTCGAAGGGCGACGTCTCGGAGGCGATCACGTTCCTCCGCAAGAAGGGGCTCGCGAGCGCGGCGAAGAAGTCCGGACGCGAAGCGAAGGAAGGGCTCGTCGACTCCTACATTCATCAGACCGGTCGCATCGGAGTAATCGTCGAAGTCAATTGCGAGACCGATTTCGTCGCTCGGACCGAGGAGTTCAAGACGTTGGTCCGGGACATCGCCATGCACGTCGCGGCCGCGGACCCGATGGCCGTGACCCGTGAGGAGATCGATGCCGGCGTCGTCCAGGCCGAGAAGGAGATGATGAAGGCCCAGACGGCCGAGATGGGTAAGCCGGCGCACGTCATGGAGAAGATCGTCGAGGGGAAGCTGGAGAAGTGGTACGGTGAGCGGGTGCTTCTGGAGCAACCGTTCGTCAAGGACATGGAGCAGACGATAGGCGACTACGTGACGGCCGCGATCGCCAAGCTGGGTGAGAACATCCAGATCCGGCGCTTCACCCGGTTCGTTCTCGGCGAGTCGGACTCGTAAGAACCCGCGGGCGGGGAGGTTCCATGGAATCCGTCCGATACAAGCGCGTCCTGCTGAAGCTCTCCGGTGAGATACTCGCCGGAGACGAGGGCTTCGGCATTGCCCCGCCGGTGATCGGCCGTGTCGCGCGCCAAATCCAGGAAATGACCGAGCTCGGCGTCGAGATCGGCGTCGTGATCGGGGGTGGCAACATCTTTCGAGGGATCGCCGCGAGTCACCTCGGGATGGATCGCGCCACCGGCGACTACATGGGGATGTTGGCCACCGTCATCAACGGGATGGCCCTGCAGGATTGCCTCGAGAAGATCGACGTCCCTACCCGCGTCATGACCGCCATCAACGTAGCCGAAGTCGCCGAGCCGTACATCCGGCGTCGCGCGATTCGCCATCTCGAGAAGGGACGCGTCGTCATCCTCGCGGGTGGCACCGGCAATCCGTTCTTCACGACGGATACCGCCGCCAGCCTTCGCGCCGTGGAGATCGGCGCCGAGCTCATCATGAAGGCCACGAAAGTAGACGGAGTGTACACCGCGGATCCCATGGAGGATTCCACCGCCGAGCTGCTGAAGAGGATTTCCCACCGGGAAGTGCTCACCCGCGGTCTCCGCGTGATGGACAGCACCGCGATCTCTTTGTGCATGGAGAACAACCTTCCGATCATCGTCTTCAAGATGGGCGAGAGCGACAACTTGACGAGGATTCTGATCGGAGAAGAAATTGGAACACTGGTCGGGAGTATCCCAGGATGAGCGACGTCGTCTTTCAGGAAGCCCAACAACGGATGAGCAGTGCCGTGGAGGCTCTGAGGCGTGAGTTCGGGAAGTTGAGGGTGGGCAAGGCCACCCCCTCCCTTCTCGACGGGATCGTGGCCGAGGCCTACGGTTCGGCCACGCCCATCAATCAGCTGGCCACCATCGGGACGCCGGAGCCTCGCCTCCTGGTGGTGCAGCCGTGGGACAAGAACCTCATCGGTCCGATCGAGAAAGCGATCCGTGCGTCGGATCTGGGGCTGAACCCCGCGAACGACGGCCAGGTCATCCGCGTTCCGATTCCCGCGCTCACCGAGGAGCGCCGGAAGGAGCTCGTGAAGGTAGCGAAGAATTACGCGGAGGAGGGCCGAGTCTCGGTCCGCAACATCCGTCGCGACGCGAACGACTCTTTGAAGAAGCAACGGAAGTCGGGCGACCTGACGGAGGACGAGGAGAAGCGGGCGCACGACAAAATCCAGGAGCTCACCGACAAGTTCGTCAAGGAGATCGACGAGAACTTGATCGGCAAAGAGAAGGAGATCCTCGAAATCTAGTCTGGCTCGGAAATCCTCGTGAGAACCTGAGCTGGCGGGACTGATAGGCGATGAAGGAACCGGAGCTCGATCTCACGAATCTCCCTCGTCACGTTGCGATCATCATGGATGGCAACGGGCGTTGGGCGAAGGCGCGCCGCCTTCCGCGGCTCGCCGGTCACCGCGCCGGGGTCGAGCCGGTGCGCGAGTCCGTGCGAACGTGCGCCGAGTTGGGGATCGAAGTCCTCACCCTCTACGCCTTCTCCGTCGAGAACTGGAATCGCCCGAAGCCCGAGATCTCCGGTCTCATGCAGATCCTCAAGGACACGCTGCGCCGGGAGCTGGCCGAGCTCGACGAAAACGGGGTTCGGCTTCGGACGATCGGCCGCGAGAGCGACCTTCCCGCGGACGTCCGCCGCCAGCTCGACGAGACGCGCCACGCTCTGGAACACAACACGGGGCTCACGCTGAACCTCGCGCTTTCCTACGGTGGTCGCGCCGAGCTCGTCGACGCGGCGGCGGCGCTGGTGAGAGACGCGGTGGCGGGTCGGATCTCAGCCGAGGACATCGACGAGACGACGCTCGGACGCTACCTCTACACGAGCGAGCTTCCCGATCCGGATCTGTTGATCCGCACGAGCGGTGAGCTGCGCGTTTCCAACTTCTTGCTCTGGCAGATCGCGTACTCGGAGATCTGGGTCACGAAAGACCCCTGGCCGGACTTCCGCCGCGAGCACTTGATCGCCGCGATTCGAGACTATCAGACGCGTGACCGGCGCTTCGGGCGCGTGGGGAGTATCCGAACCGGCATCAAGAGACTGATGTCGCAGGTGAGCGGGAAGAAGTAACGAGTGGGGACTCTGCTCCGCGTCGCCAGCGGAATCATCTTCGTTCCCCTCCTCATCTGGCTTTCCCGAACGGGTGGCGGCCCGTTCCTCTTCTTCATCAACATGACTCTGATCGTCGCCTGCTGGGAATTCTATTCCCTGATGGAGGCGAAGGGTGTCAACCCGTCGAAAAAAGTCGGAATCACCGCGGTCATGCTGCTCTCCATCACGGTGTACTGGAGCGGCACTACGTACCTGGGTCTCTTCCTCGCCGCCTTCGTGATCGCCATCACGGTGCGGGAGCTCATGCGGCCGGCCGATTTCCCGATCTACGACATCGCCACGACCGTCTTCGGCGTCGTGTACGTGGGGTGGTTGCTTCTCCATCTGCTGCTGCTTCGGGAGCTCCCCCGGGAGTTCTCGTTGAGCTACGCCGCCGGGAGCCACTTCCTGCTGTATGCGTTCTTGATGGCCTGGAGCTCCGACACTGGCGCGTACTTCACGGGGATGGCGATCGGCCGGCACAAGTTGTCCCCGCGGGTGAGTCCCGCGAAATCGGTCGAGGGGGCGGTGGGTGGCCTCCTGAGCACGATCGGAGCTGCATATCTGGGAAGGGCGTGGTTCGTCAGGGACGCCTCGGGGGAGCCGTTCTTGACCGTGGGGCAGACACTGGTTCTGGCGCTCCTCGTGGGGCTCGCCAACCAACTCGGCGATCTGGTGGAGTCACTATTGAAGCGGGATGCGCAGGTGAAGGATACGGCAATGACCATTCCGGGCCACGGCGGT
>JALGZO010000561.1 GCA_025774865.1 bacterium
TGGGCTTCGCGGGCCCGGGGGACCCGCAGCGGCGCGCCGACGCCCGGCTCCGCGCTCTGGCGCGCGGCGCGGTCGTCCGCCACGCACAAGGGGAAATGGACGGTGAACGTCGTGCCTTCGCCCGG
This sequence comes from bacterium, assembly GCA_025774865.1. GTDB lineage: Bacteria > ARS69 > ARS69 > ARS69 > ARS69 > JALGZO01. The sequence continues at coordinate 126 of JALGZO010000561.1, forward strand.
CCTTGACTCCAGCTCGATTCGACCCCCGTGGCTCGTCACGATGCGGTGGCAGACCGCCAGGCCGAACCCGTGCCCCGTCGCCTTCGTCGTGAATCGCGGCTCGAAGATCCGCGCGATCAGGTCCGGAGGGATGCCCGACCCGTCGTCGCGGACCCGAAGCATGGCCTCGTTCCCACCCGCGAAGGACTCGACCCATAACCTCCCGCCGTCCTCCTTCGCCTGAACGGCGTCGGCCCCGTTCGACAGCAGGTTGAGGATCACTTGCTGCAGCTGCTGAGGATCGATGTACACCGTCGGCGCGCTTGAGTGGAGCGTGACGTCGAACTTGATCCGGTCGTACTTGTTCTGGGGCTGAACTAAGTCCAGGGTCCTCTGGATCACGTCGTTGAGATCCGTCTCCTGCGGGGACCTGTGACAGCGAGCCGACTCGAGCAACCCGTCGGTCAAGACTCGCATCTTGTCGATCTGCTCGGCGACGACCCGGGCGCCCTTACGGGCCAGGTCCAAGTTGTCCTGTTCCAGCGCCATCGGTATCAAATCCGCTCGGCCGCCGATCGCGGCGAGATAGTTGTTCAGCTCGTGCCCGATCTCGCCCGCCATTTCTCCCATGGCCGAGAGCCGCTCCGATTCGACGAGCCGATGCTCCATGGCCTTGAGCGCTGTGATGTCCTGGGTCGTTCCCGACATCACGATGGTGCGCGCATGGATGTCGCACGTGAGCCTTCCTTGCGTGTGAGCGATCAGCGACTCGCCCCCTTTCTGCTCAACCCGATGGTCGATGCTGAAGACGCCGTGGGTGGCGGGGGCTCCTTCGAGCGCTTCATGGACCCGGTCGCGATCTTCGGCGTGAATCAAGGCGAGGAACGACGCCAGCGTTCCCGCGAAGTCCGCGGAGCTCAGGCCGAGAATCTCGAACAACTCCTCGGACCCCGTCATCCGGTCACGCGAGACGTCCCAATCCCAGCTTCCCAGTCTCGCGATGCGCTGCGCGTTCGCCAGTGTCTCGCGACTCCGACGGAGATCTTCGGCCGTCCGGCTGGCCCGCAATATGTAGCGGACCTGATGGCGGAGGTTCGCCCAGTTGATCGGCTTCGTGATGAAGTTGGTCGCCCCCGTCTCGTAGGCCCGTTTGATCGCGCTCGCATCCTCGAGTCCGGTGATCATGACCACGGGTACGTTCCCGCGTTCGGGGTCGCGCCGGATGGCCTCGAGGGTGCCGAACCCGTCCATCCCCGCCATCATCACGTCGAGAAGAACCAGATCCGGACCGAGTCTTCGGAACCGCTCCAGCGCTTCTTCGCCGCTTTCCGCTTCCGCGACCGCGTAGCCCGCACCCTCCAGCGCCTCCCTACATAGGAGTCGGATCGTGAAGTCGTCGTCCGCGACCAGCACGAGATCCGCTTTCGGACCGTGACCCCGATGCCCGTTCATCGCTCTCCTCGAAGAAGTCGACAAACTTCCCGGTGCTCGGTTCGGATTCGATCCAGGGTGGCAGATCCCGGCTCGAGTCGATCGCTCCTCGCTGCGGATTCGAGATCCCTGCAAGACTCTGCCAAAGGCTCGGCTCCCACGTTCGCGGCACTGGACTTGAGCCGGTGTGCGGCACTCTGGACCACTTCCGCCCGGCCGTCTCGAAGTCCCCGCTCCAGGTCCGAAAGCAACTCGTCGGATTCGGTCAGGAAAAGGGAGACCACTCTTCCGACGAGATCGGGAGTGTCCCGGCGCTGAAGGGTCCGGATCCTCTCGAGAGCTTCCGGATTCAACCGGTGCGAGTCGACGGCGCTGCTCACTGGCTTCGGCTCACCAGAATCAGGCTGCGCATCGATTCCTTCGTCGGACCGCACCGCTCGAGCGCCGGACTTCGGGAGCCATCGCGCAATGGCCTCTTCCAGTTGCTCGAGGGTGAATGGTTTCGCCAGGTAGTCGTCCATGCCCGCGGCGAGACAATCGTCCCGATCTCCCGGCAGGGCATTCGCCGTCAAAGCGACGATCGGAACACGACGAGCACGCTCTTCGAGCCTCTCGCGCTCTCGGATCTTGGCCGTGGCTTCGTAGCCGTCCATTTCCGGCATCAGGCAGTCCATCAGGATGAGGTCGTACTCGTCGGCGCCGGTGGCGGTCACGGCTTCTCGCCCGCTCACGGCCACGACGACCCGACAGTTCAGGACCTCGAGCATGCTCAGTGCGACCTCGCGGTTCACCAGCGCGTCGTCGACCAGGAGCACTTTCGCTTCGCGATCCGAGGCCTCTTCGAACGGATCCTTCTCGGCGGTTCCCGCCTGGGTGTGGTGATTCAAGACGAACTGGGCGTCCAGGGCTTCCCGCAGACAGATCAGAAGCTCCGATTGGCGCACGGGTTTCGTCATGTGGACGAGGATCCCGGACTGCTTCAGCGCGTCTGGGTCCCGCGACTCGCAAACCGAGCTCAGCATGACCATGCTCAGCTCGCGCAGGCATGGGTCGGCTCGAATGGCCCGCGCCAGCTCCAGCCCGTCCATTCTCGGCATGTTCTTGTCGAGAATGGCCAAACGGTAGGCGGTGCCGGACTTCGCGGCCTTCTTCAACTCGTCCAGGGCGGTCGCACCGTCCTCCACGGCGTCGGCCTGGATCCCCCAGCTTGACAGCTGCTCGCGGAGGACCTCGCGATTGGTCGCGTTGTCGTCCACGATCAGCACCTTGCTTTCCGCGAGGTTGAAGCGCCTGCGGATCCCCGCTTGGTCTTGGGGCACCTGACGAATTTCCAGCTTGGCTGTGAACCAGAAACGGGAGCCTTGCCCTGGATCGCTCTCGACTCCGATTTCCCCCTCCATGAGTTGGACGAGTCGCCGGCAGATCGCAAGCCCCAGCCCTGTGCCCCCGTACCTGCGCGTGGTCGATCCGTCGGCTTGCTGGAACCTCTCGAAGATGCCAGCCTTCTGATCCTCGGTGATGCCGATGCCCGTATCCTCCACTTCGAACCGGATCCATGCGGAGTCTCCTGAGTCGTGATCGAGTTCCGCCCGGATGACGATCTCCCCGTGCTCCGTGAACTTCACTGCGTTCCCGACGAGGTTCAGTAGGATCTGGCGAATGCGCCTCGGATCCCCGCGGACCCATCGCGGGAGATCGTCACCGAGAACACAGATCATCTCGAGGCCCTTGTGCTGGACCGGTTCGGCCATGAGCCGTCCCGTCTCCTCCACCAGATCGACCAGGCCGAAGTCCACCTCATCGAGGTGCATCTTGCCGACCTCGATCTTCGAGTAATCGAGGATGTCGTTGATGATGCCGAGAAGCATCTCACCCGAACTCTGGATCGTGTCCACGAACCTACGTTGGCGTTCCCCGAGATTCGTCCTCGAGAGCAGGTCCGTCATACCAAGAACTCCGTTCATGGGAGTTCGGATCTCGTGGCTCATGGTGGCGAGGAATTCGCTCTTCGCGCGGCTCGCCGCTTCCGCCGCCGCCTTCGACCCCTTCAGGTCGGCAACAGTCTCTTTCAAGATCCCGTTCGTATTGCGGAGCTCTTCCGTTCTCCTCGCGACTTCCTGTTCCAGTTCTTCACGGTGTTGGGCCAGGCGGGCGTTCCTGTCGCTCAGCTGGCGCAACATCACGTTGAAGCTGCTGGCCAAGTTCCGAATCTCCAGGTCGCCCTGTACGGTCACGGTGCGATCAAGGTGTCCCTCCGAGATCTTTCGAGTCGCATCCTGGAGGCGAGCCAGGGGGACCGTGATCCGCCGGGTCATGAATACCGTCAGCGCCATGCCCAGGAGGACCGTCACGCCGGTCACGACCAACGCCGCCGAGATGAACTGGGAGGCGCTCTCTTTCACATAGCGGGAGCTCAGTCGGATCCGAATGTAGCCGAGAGGCTCTTCCGTGAGTGGGGCGGATCCTGAACCGAGAGCGATGCCCCCAGCGCCGGCCCTTTCCTCCGCGGCGACCAAGACGTCGATGTAGGTCTCGCGGTCTCGCGGGCTGACGAATTCCTTGACCCACGCTCCTCGGATCTTCGAGGCGGAGCGGAGTTGCCGTACGCCGGACGGCACGCCGAGGTCGTTCACGGCTTCTCCCACCAAGAGCTCTCCAGTTCCGTCGTAGACGGCGACTTCGACGACATCCTCGTTTGCGAGAATCCCTTGGATTACCGGGAGGAGGGCGTCCGGGTTCTGCGTGTAGATCCCGAAGCTGGCGTTCTCCGCGGCCAGGGATCCGATCTCGATCCCAGAGCGGACGAGGTAGCGCCGAGACTGACGGATCTCTTGAGAGATGAGGAACACCCCGATACCGGTCGCAGTCATCAGGATGAGGGCGATGCTCAGTGCGTTGAACTTCGCTTCCAGCGTGGCGAGGCTCTTGGGCGCCGTCCAGACTCCTTTACCGATAGACAATCTGGGCCTCCTGCCGCTCGGCCTCGGGGATCTCCACCCTCAGCCACTCAGCCGACTTGAGATTGATCGCGAACTCATTCGATCGGGACCGCTCAGCGACCAGAGCCGACACGTCGAGGCCACCCTCGAGGCGTTGCACCATTTCGGAGCACTGAATCCCCAGGTCCTCGTAGTCCCAATCGAGGGCGAAAAGGGCTCCCGCTTTGGCCCAGGCGGCGGACGGGCCGACGAAGGGGACCTGCTCGAGCAAGGAAGTCATGAGCACCGTTTTGGCGGTCTGCGGGTTCAGCACCAGAGGATCGGGAAGTCCCCAGAGCACGTCGACTTCCCGCATGATGCTTGCCAGCGCTTCCGGCAGCTCCTTGGGTTCGGGGACTTCCACGGCGTACACCTTCATCCCGAGCCTTTTCGCGATCTTCTTCGCTTTCTTGATCCGATGGATGTTCCTCTCGGAACTGTAGAGAACGCCCAGTTTCCGGGTATCCGGGAGAACTCTCTTGACGGTTTGTAATTGGAGCTCGACAGGATGATCCAGGATCACGCCGGTCGCGTTCGCCGGCGTCTCGATCTCCGCCTCGTTCGCGATCAACGTGGCGATAACCGGACGATCCGTAATCACTCGGAGGGCTGTGCGGGTAGCCGCGACCCCCAGGGTGACGACGAAGTCCGGGTTCCCGCCGATCACACGGTCCGTCGTCGTCTTCTCGGGTGTCCCGCTCTCGTTCAGGTACACGACCTCCACGATTCGCTCGGGAGATCCTCCCCTCCAGTGATGCTCGAATCCCCGAAGCACCTCCGTGTAGGGAGCCGCGTTCCCGGTACTCACGACAAGAACGCGAAGCGCCGTGGAGCTGTCCTCGCTGCGGGCAACGCCCCACGCAAACATCGATATCAACCCCGCACCGGCCAGAGCGAGCAGTGGCCGCAGGTTTCTCATCTTGGGCCCACTCTAGAAGGCGTAGCCGACTTGGAGACGATACGTTCGACCGTCCTGCTCGATCGTGGATTGCACGTGCTCCTCGACTCCCGGGTGCCCGTGTTCGCTACCGACGACGACCCTGTGCCGCGGTTCCCCTGCGTCCGCCCAGTCGTAGATGGACTCCCCATAGTAGTAATAGTGCGAGTCCCTCGGGGCGCTAGCTACTCTCTGATGGTCCCGGCCAGGCGTTGGGATTGCTAGAAACGTTCCGAGCTTGAGATCGAATCCGGACCGGACAACCCACTTTTTGGACTGATCCTATTCTCGGTGAGCCACGCACTCGTCTTGACGACGAGGAGGCGCAAAGGAGGATGAGTCGTATCGGGCACCGGACAGATGGGATCGGAACGTGCGAAAATCATTAGGCGAGCTTGGACCGTCTTCGGCAAGCCTTGCCGACGGCAATCGT
>JALGZO010000562.1 GCA_025774865.1 bacterium
TCAACTGGCGGACGATCGCCGCCTGCAGGCCGAGTCCGACATCCGGGGCTCGGCGCTCGGTGTCGAGTTCGGGTCGTCCTCGATCCGCGTGGCGCACCGCAGTCCCCCCTTGGGGCATAGATGTTCGACGAGGAGCGTATAGCTGAGCGAGAACGACCCGGACCCCTCGGTCCACCTTTACAGAGTGCGGGTGCTTCGGCACACTCGCGCCCGGTTACCGTGACGCACACCATTGCTCGGAGGGAGACGAAGACTGATGAGCGCGCGCAAGATCGGCATCGTGGGCGCCGGCAACATGGGAAGCGGGATCGCTCAAAAGACGGCCACCGAGGGATTCGAGGTGGTGATGATCGACGTCGACGCACCCGCGGCCGAGCGCGGCCTCGACCGGATCCGGACGCTCCTCGCCGAGGGAGTCGAGCGTCGCATCTTCCCACGGAGCGTCGCCGACGACATTCTCGGCCGGGTCCGAGCGACCGGACGCCCCGAGGACGCGGCCGATTGCGATCTCGTGATCGAAGCGGTGTTCGAGGACCTCGCGGTGAAGCGCGAGCTGTTCGCCAAGCTGGATGACATCTGCGGGCCCGCGACGATCTTCGCGACGAACACGTCCAGCTTCACCGTCGACGACATCGCCTCCGCAACCGAACGACCGGACCGCGTCTGTGGCCTCCACTATTTCTACCACCCGGCGAAGAACCGCCTCGTGGAGGTCGTCGCGGGATCGAAGACGTCCGAAGAGACACGTCGCGCCGCCTGGACCTTCGCCGAGGCCACCGGAAAGACGCCGATCCATTCGGCGGACTCTCCCGGATTCGTCGTGAACCGCTACTTCGTCCCGTGGATCAACGAGGCCGTGCGCATCCTCGACGAGGGGCTCGCCGACATTCCTTCGATCGAAGCCGCCGCGAAGAAGGCCTTCCGAATCGGCATGGGTCCGTTCGAGCTCATGAACGTCACCGGCATCCCGATCGGGCTCCACGCTGCGACGACGCTCGGAGAGCGTCTCGGCCCGTTCTACCGGCCCTCTCCTCGCCTCGCCGCCCAAGTGGAGACAGGCGAGCTCTGGCCGCTCGACGGCGACGCGGACGAGTCGAAGTACGAGGGGGTCCGGCGTCGGCTTCTCGGCGTCGCCTTTCTCGTCGCGTCCACCATGGTCGAGGAAACGGTTTGCACGATCGAGGACTGCGACATCGGTGCGCGCGTGGGCCTGCGGTGGTCACTCGGTCCGTTCGAGCTGGCGAACCGGGTGGGCGTCACCGAGGCGGCCAGGATGGCCGTGGAGCTCGCGTCCCGGTGGGACGACATCGTGGTCCCCACCCTCTCGCGTCGGCAGGCCGATTCGGATAAACCCTTCGAGTTCCAGCTCGTCCGGCTCTCGGTGGAGGACGGCATCGCCGAGATCACGCTCAATCGCCCCGACGCGCTGAACGCGCTCAACGAAACGCTGGTGAGTCAGCTCGAGCAGGCCTTCGACGAAGCGGACGGGCGCTCCGATGTCGGGACGATCGTGCTCCGCGGCGCCGGCAAGGCCTTCGTGGCCGGAGCCGACATCAAGTTCTTCGTGCGGAACCTCGACGCGGGTACGGTCGACCGGATCCGGGAGTTCACGGAAAGGGCACAGTCGCTGTACCGCCGGATCGACGAGAGCGACAAGCTCGTCATCTGCCGACTCGACGGTCTCGCGCTGGGCGGCGGCTCCGAGCTCGCTCTCTGCGCCGACGTCATCCTCGCCACCGATCGAGGAATGCTCGGCTTCCCGGAGACCGGCATCGGGATCTATCCCGGGCTCGGCGGCACGCAGCGCACGTCGCGACGCATCGGAATCCCGCTCACGCGGTGGCTCGTTCTGACCGGTAGCACCGTCGACGCGAAGGCGGCGCGCGCGATTGGCCTCGTCGACGAGATCGTTCCGGTGGAAGAAATGGGGGCGCGCATTCGTGAGATCCATCGCAGCGGACCGGCGAACGGGCGGGCCGCGACCTCGCTACCGGAAGACCTGGACGAAATCTCCCGCTTCTTCCAGGAAGCCGACACCGAGGCGCTGATCGAAGGAACGACGAAGTCGTCCCACCCTCGCGTCGCCAAGGAAGCGGGCAAGGTTCGCCACAAGGCGCCGATTGCAACCCGGATCGCCGACCAGCTCATTCGCGATGGAGCCGACAAGGAGCTCGAAGAGGGGCTCGCCATGGAGCTCTCCCACCTGGAGGAGATCTTCGGAACCCAGGACGCCTACGAGGGACTGTCGAGCCTCGGTCGGAAGCGACCGGCTTTCCACGGGAGATGACCCGCCCCCACTCCGCGTAGAGATCCACACCAAAAAAAAGGCCCCGGGAACGATCCCGGGGCCTTCGTCTCGTGACGGAACGCGTGAAGCGTCAGGAGGTGTGGACCTTGATGTGTCTCCCGAGTTCCATCATGTTCACGATCTTCTTTCCGCCGAAGACCGGCCGCAGCTTGTCGTCAGCCCTGATGTTCCGCCGGTTTGCGGGATCCTGAAGGTCGTTCTTCTTGATGTAGGCCCAGAGCCGCTTCGTGATCTGCGTCCGCGGCTGGGGCGTGTCCCCGACCACCGCGGCGAGTGCGAGGTCCGGCGTCAGCGGCTTCATGAACGCCGCCGGCGGCTGCCTCTTGCTCTTCTTGGCTTTCGGCCGCGCCGACGCACTCCGCGGAGCTCTCACCTTGCGCACGGCGTTACTTCTCGTCTTGCGTTTGGCCTTCGCCTTGACCTTGCGCTTGGCCTTCGCCTTCGGCCTGCGCTTGGCCTTCGCCTTGACCGTACGCTTCGCGGTCGCCCTGGTCTTGCGCTTTGCCTTCGCCTTGACCTTGCGCTTGGCCTTCGCCTTTACCTTGCGCTTCGGCTTCGCCTTGGTCCTGCGCTTGAGCGTAGCCTTGCTCCCGCTCTTGCGCTTCGCCTTGACGCGGCGTTTGACCTTCGCCTTGGGCTTCCGTCTCGCTTTCGTCTTCGACTTCGCTTTCGACCGGGACTTGGCCTTGGCCACCGCAGAACCCTCCGAGTGATGGGGTCACCAGACAAAACTCACGAGAGCGAACTAGACGGAAAGGTGAACTCACCGGACGCGAAAGACAAGTGTTTTCCGAAGGTCGAACGTCATTTTTCGCACCGGAGTGGACGACCCGCGTCGGTCGTGCGACCATGCCCGCGACCATCGGAGGGGTCATGGCGCAGGAAGGATTCCAGCTTCGCGCGTTCTGCTTCCTCGACAGTATGCAGGCGCAGTTCGCGTCGTTCGTCGGGACGATCACCCAGGGCGATCTGCCCGTCGAGGGGATGGCGTCCCTGTACGTCGAGATGGCGCCCGGCAACGAGGTCTTCCGGGTCGTCGACGTCGCGGTGAAGGCGACGGAAGCGCGGCCCGGCGCACAGGTCGTGGAGAGGGAGTTCGGGATGTTCGAGGTCCACTCGCCCTCCCAGGCCGCGGTGATTCAAGCGGGTGAGTCGGTCCTCGAGCGGCTGGGACTCTCGGTCGAGGACCGGGTGAAGCCGGCGATCGCGTCGCTGCAGATGATCACGAACGTGGACCCCTATCAGGCGCAGCTCTTGAACCGCTTCCGTCGGGGCTCGATGCTCGTACCGGGAGAGACCCTTCTCGTGGTGGAGGTCGCACCCGCCGCGTACATCAACCTCGCGGCGAACGAGGCGGAGAAGGGCGCCAACATCAAGATCATCCACATCTCGTCCGTTGGGCGGTTCGGCCGGATGTGGTTCTCCGGAAGCGAGGCCGAGATCCTCGCCGCCCGCGACGCGGCCGTCTCGGCCATCGAGACCGTCACCGGCAGGCCAGGCTAGCGTTTCCCAATCTCGACAACTATTCCCCGACCTTGCCCACCTCGCGCCGGCTGTCGAAAGACTGAACTGAGACTCACAAAGCACCGATAACGACACTTGAGTCGAGTTCCAGCCCGACTGTCCGACGAGGAACTATGTCCAATCAACTCAGAGTTCGACTGTCCCTGAAGGGAAGACCGATCCGCACGTATACCTTCAAGAAACAGACCGTCTCGATCGGTCGCGACCCTTCTGCGGACATCTTTCTCGACAACTTCGGAATCTCGCGCGAGCACGCCCAGATCGACCAGACGCCCGGCGGCTACATCCTCGCGGATCTCGGGAGCGCGAACGGGACGTTCCTGAACGAAACGCAAATCACGCGGGAATTCCTGGGGCAGGACGACGTCGTTCGCATCGGGAAGTTCTCTCTTTGGGTCGGTGTGGAGGCCGACCGGCGCGAACAACTGCTCGGATCCGTTCCGCTGAGTCAAGAGACGACGGTCCTGTCGACCGAACAGATGGAGGCGCTCACGCGCAAAGCGCAGACCGAAGAAGCAGCGGTGAAGGCCCGGGAGATGAAGGAACGGGGCGCCTCGGCTTGGAAGTTGAGTCGGGCGAGCTTCGTCATCGCAGTGCTCGCCACCCTCCTTCTAGGAATCCTCCTCGGCGTGGCGGGCATGCTCCGCTTCGCCCCCTGATCTCGCCCATGGGAATCGTCGACAGACTCAAGACATCCAAGCACCTGCGGACGCTGAAGACAGCGGGGGCGAGCGCCGCGTCACTGGCGGAGGCCAAGGCGGCGCTGGTCGCGACGGGGCCGTCGGCCCTCTCTTCCCTCTTCGAGCTCCTCACGCACCGGGAAGCCCGAGCTCCCGTGCTCGAGCTTCTCGAGAAGCTCCTGAAGAACTCCACGCTCAACCGATACGTGGAAGCGCTCGCCAGCCCGGAAAGGGCGGTGCGGGAGGGAGTCGTCGCGGTGCTGAAATCGTGCCGCACCTACGACGCGATGGACCTGCTCCCGTTCCTTCTGCAACCCGAAGTCCCCAAGACCATTCTCGAAGACATCCTCAAGGATCGCGTGGAAGGCCTCTCGGCGAGGCACCTGCTCGCGGCACTCCCCGACTTCCCCCGGGAGACGCGCCAGCTCGTGTTCCGGCTTCTGGAAGAGCGGAAGGACTCCTCGGCCGGCAACGAAGTGCGCCATCTCGCGGTCCACGACGACTGGTGGATTCGCTTGCACATGGCGAAGCTCTTGATGCACTACCCCGGCGAGGAGACGGAGGACGTTCTGATGCGGTTGCTCCAGGACGACAACAAGACGGTGCGACTCGCCACCGTGAAGAGCCTCCAGGCACTTCGATCGAAGAAGGCGGTCCCAGCGCTCGTCAAGGCGCTGCACGACCCGGATCTCACGGTGCAAGCGCTCGTGATCGACGCGCTCATCGCGATCGGGGACGCGGGCGCGGTGCCGCACCTCGTCGACGTCCTGAAGGACGAATCCGAGCAGGCGCGCCGCGGAGCTGTCGAGGTCCTCAACGAGGTCGCCACCACGGAGGCGGTGCAGGACCTCGTCCATTCGCTCCGGGACGCGGACTGGTGGGTGCGGGTCCGCTCGGCGGATGCGCTCGGCACGATCGGCGGCGAGAAGGTCGTCGACGCCATCCTCAGTCTGATGAGTGACGAGGACGTGCACATCCGCCGCTACGCGATCGAGATCCTGAACACGGTCCCCGACGGCCGGTCGGTCCTCCCCCTCATCAAGGCTCTCCGGGACGATGACTGGTGGGTCCGCGAGCGGTCGATCGACGCGCTCGGGCGCGCGGGCGACGATCGCTCCGTGCAGCCGCTGATCGACCTCATGGCGGTCGACAGCGACGCCGCTCCGCTCTGCGTGCGTGCCCTGGGAGCGCTCGGAGACGCGCGAGCGATCGACCCGCTCCTGGCCACGCTCACCCACGACCCGACCGACGAGGTGAGCAAGGAGGCTATCGAAGCGGTTCTCAAGATCGGAAAAGGCGACATCGCAGCCGACCAGCGGAACCGGATCGATACCGTGCTCAAGGAGCACGGCGTGCGC
>JALGZO010000563.1 GCA_025774865.1 bacterium
CGACTCGCACGAGCCGGTCGGGTGAGTTCGGGGCGAAGACTGCATGTCTGCCCCGCTCGATGCGCCGCCGGCGACGATCCGGGGACGGGACCCCCGCTGCGTCGGCCGCCGGTAGGGGAAGCGCCCGACCAGACCAGCCGCCGTCGACGGATGCACCGTAGGCGGGCGCCCAGGAAGAGTCAAGAGCCATCTCAGACAGGTCTCAGAGCCGTCTGTAACCCATGTGGAGACGACGAAGGAGGCGTGGTCTCGAGAGGCGCCGCCCCGGGTTGCCCGGCTGCCCCGTCCGCGGCACTTTTTACATCCGCGTAACCTGTTGTGAATCAGCTTGTTGTGTGATCCGTGTTTCTCCGGCACACGGTTGTACGAAACTCTTCGTCGAAACTACGAAACTTTTCGTATAGAGTGCCGTTTCAAGAGTCAGTACGCGACCATCGGGAGACCTCATGGCGAAGAAGCCGAACCCATTGCCCACCGAGAGCGAGCTCCGCATCCTGGAGGTTCTCTGGGAACACGGTGCGTGCACGGTGCGCGAGGTTCACGAGGCCCTGAGCCGGTCGCGCCGAACCGGACACACGACGGTACTGAAGCTCATGCAGATCATGGCGGAGAAGGGATCGGTGATCGTCGACCGGTCGACGCGGCCGCAGACCTACCGCGCCACCGAGCCGCAATCCAGAACGCAGCGACACCTCGTGGGCGACCTTCTCGATCGCGCGTTCTCGGGCTCGCCGGGACCGCTGGTTCTGCAGGCATTGTCGGCCAAGCGCGCGACCCCGGACGAGCTTCGGCAGATTCGTGAACTTCTCGACCGCATCGAAAAGGAGCGTCCCGAATGAGCCCGTTCGCGACGGCACTCGGCCTCGCCCTCTTGCACTTTGTCTGGCAGGGTTTCTTTCTGGGCGCGTTGATCGCCGGTACTCTGGCCGCGCTCCGGGAACGCCCGGCGTCCGTGCGCTACGTGGTTTGCGTTGGCGGCATGGCGCTGTTGTTCGCGGCGCCCGTCGCGACGACGCTTCTCATCCTGAGGGCGCCGCCCGGAGAGTGGGTCCTCCCGATACTTCACGGTACGCGGGTGGCTTCGAGCTTGGTGTCACCGCTCCTCCCGATTCTTCCCGTGCTGCCGATCGTGTGGGGCGCGGGTGTCATCGCGCTCCAGGTCCGGATGATCGTCGCCTGGATCCGCGCGGAAAGCCTCGGCCGGATCGGTACCCGCGCCGCATCAGCGCGCTGGCAGCGCGAGTTCGAAGATCTCGTGGCCCGGTTATCGGTCGATCGCCCGGTCCGTCTGCTCGAATCGTCGCGGGTGGTCGTGCCGGCGGTGGTGGGGTGGTTGCGGCCGGTCGTGCTCGTACCCGCGTCTCTCGCCACCGGGCTGAGCCCCGGCGAGATCCGCGGGCTGTTGGCGCACGAGCTCGCTCACGTGCGGCGCCACGACTACGCGGTGAATGTGGCCCAGTGTCTGTTCGAATCGCTTCTCTTCTTCCACCCCGTGACCTGGTGGCTCTCCGGCCGTCTGCGGGCGGAACGCGAGTTCTGCTGCGACGACGTGGCCCTCACGGTCGGTGGCGGGGCGCTCGCCTACGCGCGAACGCTCTCTTCCCTGGAAGAGCTTCGGGACCGGACCGCTCTTCCTGTCCTCTCCGCGAAAGGAGGAAGTTTGATGACGAGAATCACGCGTCTGCTCGGCGGGGGCCCGCACGGCCACGGTCGGGCGGCCCTGGCCCTGGGCATCGTAGCCGTGACGGGGGGAATCACCCTCGGCGCGCTGATGGCCACGGGCTGTTTCCAGGGCGAATCGGTGGCCGCGGTGGAAAGCGAAACCCTGGTCGGGCCCGGCTCCGAGCAGGCCGCTGCGGCGTTCGCGCCGGAGCCTGCCGACGTGAGCCAGGTCCTCGCGACCCTGGACGCGGCGGTCGCCGCGGGCCGGCTGTCCGCCGAGGCCGCCGCGACGATCCGCACGAAGATCGAAAGCGGCGAGGCGAAGTTCTTCTCCGCGTCCTACACGTCAGCCGGTGGGTGCGGGACCGCGGCGAACTGCGCGCCCGCGGATTGCGAGCCTTCGGCGTGCGTCGAGTTGACGGGTTCGGGCGAAGGCGAGCCGATGTGCGTCGTGATCGAGTGTGACGAATCGGCGTGTATGCCGACCAGTGCCGTGGGTAGCGACGCTCCAATCGTCGAGGCCTTCGAGGTCGTCGAGCTGGGCAAGTAGCTGCGATCCTGGCGGCATCGAATCGCTCCCGGTCGCCCGAGGCTCCGGTCGCCCGCGGAGTTGCGCACCCTGGAAGAGCCCCGGGGTGCGTGCCCTCACCCGCGGCACACCAGCACGTATCGAACTCCCGTGACTCACGACGGGGGGGTTGCCCGAATCACACGAACGCGTTAGTGTACTGCCACATTCGGGCATCAGCCCGGCAGCGGCGAACAACAGGACCTCGCTCAATTCCCTCCGAGGTCACGCCGCCAACGAAACCCTCCTTCCCTTCGCTGTTGTACGGGTCGGAACGTACGGCCGTGCCGTGCAGGTTCCAGCCTGTATTCGTGCGGCGGAGAAGAACCCATTCATGTCAGTTTTGGAATCCACGGAATCGGCTGGATTCGGCCGCTTCGGGCTCGACGAAGCCCTCATGCGCGGTATCGACGCCGCCGGCTTCGAGACCCCGTGGCCAATCCAGTTTGAAGCCATTCCCGCCGGCCTTGACGGTCGCGACGTGCTGGGCCTGGCCCAGACCGGAACCGGCAAGACGGCGGCCTTTGCCCTGCCGCTGCTCGAGCGCCTGCTCGAGGTGCGCGGCAAGGGCCCTCGGGCCCTGGTGCTCGCCCCCACGCGGGAGCTGGCCACTCAGATCGCCGACGAGATCCGCATGCTCTCCAAGTTCACCCCCCTGAGAGTGGCCACCGTCTACGGTGGCGTCTCGATGCGAAGCCAGGTCAACGCGATGCGCCAGCGCCCGGAGATCGTCGTGGGCTGTCCGGGTCGAGTGCTCGACCTGCTCCAGCAGGGTGTGCTTCGCCTCGGCCAGATCGATGCCCTCGTGCTCGACGAAGCTGACCACATGTTCGACATGGGCTTCCTGAAAGATGTCCGGAGGATCCTCGCGGCGCTGCCGGCCCGCCGACAGAACCTGCTCTTCTCGGCGACGATGCCCAAGGAGATTCGCCGGCTGGCCGACGAACTGTTGATGGACCCGCAGGTGGTCGAGCTGGCCGATGCCACGCCGGCCGCCACGATCGACCACGCGCTGTATTCGGTCGCGGAGGGACGCAAGCGCGACTTGCTCGAGCACGTACTCACACGCGGGGACTGCGACTCGGCCATCGTCTTCATGCGCACTAAGCACCGAGCCCGCCGCCTGGCGGACCAGCTGAGCAAGGCGGGACATCGGGCCGTCGGCCTCCAGGGAAACATGTCCCAGGGCCAGCGCGATCGGGCCATGAGCGGCTTCCGCTCGCGTCGCTATGACATTCTGGTGGCAACGGATATCGCGGCGCGCGGCATCGACGTGAGCGGCGTCTCCCACGTGATCAACTTCGACGTGCCGAACACTCCGGAGGCCTACACCCATCGCATCGGACGCACCGGCCGCGCGGAGCGCGAGGGCGTGGCCTGCACGTTCGTCACGGGCAGTGATCGCGGCTGGGTGCTCGCCACCGAACGGATGATCGGCGCTTCGATTCCGCGCCGGAGGGTCGAGGGCTTCGAGTCCGACGCCAGCGAGGAGCCTGAGCGCCGTCGGTCCCAGCGGGGCAATGCGATCCCTGCGCGAGTCGGCGCACAGCGACAGAGCAGGCGGCGCCACTCGTCCGGACGCAGGCGCGGCCGAAGGCGCGCCGGGTAGACCGATCCGGGTGCGCCCGCCGGGCCGGGCGGCGCTCGGACACTGCGGAATTGTAATGTCGTCTGCCGCGACCTACCCTAGGTTCGGTCCCGCGGAATGCGCATTTCGAACGGAGCCGATTTGCTACCGACGCAGGAAAGCGAGGGTCTCGACCGGCCGGGTCTGCGGCATCATGTCGTCCGGTCGGCGCTTGCGGCCGAGTGGTCCCGATAGCTCGCACCGGGATCGCGCGGCGGCTGTGGCGTCTACGGCGCCCTACAGGGGTGTGCGTTTCACCAGACGTTGGAAGGTCCTGACGATTGGTCGTTCCGCGATGATGTGCTTGCCTCGCACGCGTTCTTCCGACGACCTCGGGGTGATTTGGGGCGAATGGAGGTGCCTGGCTCGAGTTGGCGCGAGAATTGCCGTGCAATGCGGTCAAGCGTTGCGCCGTTGCTCGTGAAGCGGAAGGGCGTGATCCCGCCGAAATCGGCGGAGACGTGGTATTTGTGAGCACGGAGAGCTCACGACTGGACCGCCATGGGCATCTCTCTCGATGCCGACTTTTGGGAGGCCGCATGCGACTGCTCCTGATCAACCCGAGCAACCCGGCTGTGAGCGTGGTCAAGAACAAGCAGAATCCGTGGAACAGGTATCGGGTTTGGAAACCGCTTGGTCTTCTGGTTCTGGCTGGGCAAACGCCTCCCGAGTGGGACATCACCGTGGTCGATGAGAACATCGGATTGCCGGATTACACGTCGATGCGCCCACCCGACGTGGTTGGGATCACCGCCTTTACGTCGCAGGTCACCCGCGCGTACGAGATCGCGGCCGAGTGGCGGGCCCGCGGCGTGCCGGTCGTCATGGGTGGCATCCACGCCACAATGTGTTTGGACGAGGCGTGGGACCGAGTCGACGCGGTGGTGACAGGCGAAGCGGAGGGAATCTGGCCCCGGGTTCTCGAGGACGCTCAGCGGCGTACCCTGAAGCCGCACTACATGGGTACCCACGTGGCCGCGGACAGCATTCCCATCGCTCGCCATGAATTGCTTCCGACCGGCTACTACTTTGGATCGATCCAGACCGCGCGCGGCTGTCCCCTCAACTGCAGTTTCTGCAGCGTCACCACGTTTAGCGGAAGGTCGCTTCGGCGCCGTCCCATCGACAAGATCATCGAGGAGTTCAAGCAGATTCGGGAGAGCCATGTTTTTGTGGTGGACGACAACCTCATCGGCACTCGGAAAGACCAAATCGCCGGCACGAAGGATCTTTTCCGAGCCATGATCCGCGCGGATCTCGGGAAGAAATGGATTTCCCAGGCAACGATCAACATGGCAGACGACGAAGAACTGCTTCAGCTCGCAGCGCAGGCCGGATGTGCGGGTGTTTTCGTTGGCTTCGAGTCGACGACCGCCGAGGGCCTAGCGGAGATTCACAAGAAGTTCAACATTCAGAAAGGTCGCGACTTCCGAGCCTCGGTCGGGAGAATACAGCGGCACGGCATCCCGGTGATGGGTTCCTTCATCATGGGACTGGATGTTGATAAGCCCGGCATCGGGCGGCAAATTGCCGAGACGGCGAGCCACTACGGTGTGGATTTCATCAACGTGCTATTCCTGACGCCGCTGCCCGGTACCTGCCTTTGGGAGCAAATGGAATCCGAGAATCGCATCGTCGCCAACTCTTTCCCCGGAGACTGGCAGTACTATACATTGAGCTTCCCGGTGGGTCGTTACAAGCACCTGAGCCGAGCCGATAGCCTCCGAGAGATGGAATTGTGCAACCGGGAATTCTATTCGTTGAAGCGCATCACGGGACGGTTCGCGCGAAACATCTGGAGTAGGCGCAAGCCCTTGGTGACGCTCGTCGGGAATCTTGCCAGCATGAACAATGCTCGGCTGAACCGGAAGGTGTACCGGGATTTCAATCTGGAGCACAGCGACGCCCGCTTTGAGGCGATGGTGCCGCCGACCGACGACAATCTGCACGTCCTTGCGCCGTCGGAAGGCTCTCGCAAGCATGGGGTCGCCCGACGGCCGGCCATT
>JALGZO010000564.1 GCA_025774865.1 bacterium
TCGGCGGACGGACGCTCCGTCACATTAAAGTGCAAGACGCGTCTCCGGTCGGTCGCGAGGACGAGAAACACGAAGAGCACGCGGAACTTGACCGTCGGAACGGTGAAGAAGTCCACGGACACGAGATCCGGCACGACCGATCGGCCGGGTCGCGAGAGCCTTCGCCAGTGATCGCGGAATCTCCGTCTCTGCCCAGGCGATGACCGTGCTCGGCCGGACGATGACGAGCGCGTCGCGCCACTCTTGCCAGAGTCGGCTGAGCCACGCCCAGAGGATCCGGTCTGCCGGTCGGAGTCGGGGGCGGGAAGTCTGGCGCTGATAGATGGAGATCTGGTGCCGGAGAGCGAGGATCTCAGCCTGGAGGGACGCCCGAGATCGGAGAGCTGTGGGCAGGATCGAGACGAGGATTCGGACGACGGCAAGCATAGGCGAGAGCTTCGGGTGCGGGCAAAGAAACCCGGGACTCTACCATGACCTCGTGGGGCCACGTTGGTGGTGGGTGGCGTCGATCGTGCAACCTCTTGTCAAGCCGGCGATACGAGTATTCGGGAAGGACACCCTCAGGAAGGAGGCAACTGACAGAAAGACACGCTGTTAGAGAGACGACACCATCGTAAAGGACGGTGTCGCCTTGTCTCGTGAATGTAGGTGTCGCTGGACATTCCGCTCATGTGCCGGAACGACAACAGGTCCAATTGCTTGAAAAGCGGTCCCCGTGGCGTCTAAGATCGTCGCCGGACGGAAGCTGAAGGAACAAAGTATTCAGCCTCGCGTCGTGCGCGATGATGGCCGCTTCAATTTCCCTGATCCCGATGTGGCTTGAGCTGAATTGGGTGAATGAAGGCCCATTCTCTGGAGGAGGAGATCTCATGAAGAAGACAATCTTGTTGGCGCCATGTCTCTGCGTGGCGCTGGTCTGGGCAGCCGTCACCTCCAGTGCCCAGGCGGACGTGCTGATCAGTAATCTACCCGGAAATGACGGCACGCAGTCGGCGGATCTGGATGACCTGCGCAACAAGGGGATGGGATTCACCATGCCCAACGCAGACTACACTCTGGACAGCGCAACTCTGCGCTTGGAAACCTTCGGTGCCAACGTCGCTCCGATTGTCGAGATCTGGAACGACGTCGCCGGGCTGCCGGGAGCTCCTCTGATCACTCTGAATAACCCTGCGTTCGCAGCGTCCGGGATCGCGAACTACGACTTTACGCCAGGCGGAACGTTCACGCTCCAGGCCAATACGACGTATTGGATCGTGGCCTATGGTCAGGCGGGAGCGGATCAATACGACTGGAAGGCGAGCAGCCCGGGAGTAGTCCCGACGGGACTTGCGACGCACGCGGGCGCGTTGTTTGATACCAACGGTGTGCCTCCGACCAACACCTCGTCGATCATCTGCAGCTATGAGCTCAACGGGTCGACCGGGCCCGTCTCAGTTGACGATGAGAGCTGGAGCCGCGTGAAGGGTCGGTACTACGGAGAGTAGGCGGCCCTGATCATCGATCGGGACTGGACATGTCTCCGTGGGTTGTGTGGCGCGGAGTGAAGCTGCGGCTTCGCGCCACCACACCCTACCTCAAAGTCACGATCTTGCGACTCTCGATCTGATCCGTGGACTCCAAGCGCACCAAACAAACACCCGGCTCCGACGCCCATCTCACGCCGCCCCGCTGACGATCTCGTTTCCGATGCCCTGGTGGCTGCGCTCGTCCTGATAGTGCTCCACGTACTCGGCGATCGCTCGGTCGAGCGAGTCCTGCCCCAGCAAGATCCCCGATCGAGTCCCGATCGATGATCAGGAATCGTTTCCTGGCAGGAAGCCCTCGTCAAAGTCCGTCAGGTTTCGGCCGACCTGCTCCATCCACGCCGAGTTCGGGTTCGCCGTTGTGCCCGCGACGTGGACGCGCCGCGTAGCGATGTCGATCACAAACAGCGTGTGGAACCGGACGAGACCGCGAACCGTCCAAGCCTCGGTCGTGAAGAAGTCGGCAGCGGCGATGAGATGAGCGTGCGCCCTCACAAACGTCGCCCAACTCATGGGTCGATCGGGAGAAGGCTTGATCCCGTGTTCCTTCAATACCTCGGCGATCGCCGCGGGCGACCCGATGGTTCAGGTGCTTCAGCGCGCCCTGAATCCGTGCGTAGCCCCAGCTCGGGTTCTCTTCCGTCATCCGGATAGTGAGTTCGCGGATCTCCTTAACTCAGCGAATCCGAACGAGCTTGCGGGTGGACCGGTACGTCCCCGACTCCAGACGCACGAAGTACACACCGGGCATCGCCTGTCGGCCCCCGGAGTCGACTCCGTTCCACGACTCGGAATACCTTCCCGCGGGAGTGAAGCCCTGCCGCAGGACCCTCACCCGCCGGCCGCGCACGTCGTACACGACGAGGCTCGTGACACCATCTTCCCGGAGCCCGAAATCCACCCTCGACGAGCCCCGGAACGGATTCGGTCGCCCGCCGGTGAGGAAATAGCGGAGGGTCACGGTGGCGCGTCCCTCGGGGGCCGGGGTGGGATTGGCTGCGCCCGAGGCCTCGCTCTCGTTACCGGTCTGGTCCAGAGCGGTCACGTAGGCAAACGGCGCGGTCACGGGCTCCCACTCGGTCGCCACTTTGAAGCCCAGCAGAGTCGCGGTACCCGGGTCGAATTCCGACTCCTCGGACTCGTAGACGGCGAAATGGGCCCAGTTCGTGTCGGGCGGCGCCGTCCATTCGATACGGTCGGATGTGACGAACACGACGGGGCCGGGCGGCTCCGGAGCCAGGTTGTCGACCGAGTAGCCACTGTCCGGAGCGGAGTCGAAGAAGACCCCCGGGACGGTCGTTTCGGCGGAGACGTAGAACACGGCCCAGGGGATCCCCGCGACCGTCGAACTGTCGGAAGTCGTCGGCACGACGGCCTGGTAGCTGAGCTGCGTCGTGGCCGGCACGGTGGGACCGACCACCTCCCAGTTGCCCATGGCTTCGTCCCCACGACGCCAGAAAACGTACTGCGCGATTTGAGTCGCGGCCCCCGTGCTGTCTCGTAGGTCGCGCTGCCAAGTGAGGCGAACCTGTCCGCCCTGATCATTCCCTTCGTCCAGGATGCTGTCGATGATCGCGTGATCGGTGATCTCGACGGAGAGCGAGTCTTCCTTCACTGACACGGCCTCCGGATCCGACGCCACGAGAACGTCGATGTCGATCCCGAGTCCGGAGACGGCCGCAAACGTCGTCATATAGCTGGAGTCGGGTTGCACTTGGGTCGGTGACAGGGTGCCCAGCCCGTCCACGCTCCGGATCGAGAACGGCTCGCCTTCGTCGAGAAGCCGGTTCCCGTTGGGGTCCAGAATGGAGACTCGGACCTGGAGGCTGTCGTTCCAGTGCACGCGGGACGGACCGTCGGCGGTGACCCGGATCGTGTCCGGGAAGACGGTTATGTGGACTTCCAACGAGTCGGTGAGCGCCGGAACCGAGAGCAGGTCCGTGACGACGAGGGTGTCCACGCCCTGCGCGAGCTGGCTGGCGTAAGAGATCGTGTAGGTCGAATCGGCGTTCTCGAAGGCCGGTCCTTCGGGAACGAGGAGGCCCCCGACGCTCGCCAGCGCGAAGTTCGGCCACTCGCCGTTGAGGCGGACTCCGTTCGAATCCAGCAGCTCGAAATCGAGCGAGCCCGTCTGCGTCGGGCCCACGCTGTCCGGTGAGGCCGTGAGGATTTTCAGCTTCGTCGGTCGTCGCCCTTCGTTGAAACGGTAGGCGCCCGGCGCGACGGACGAATAGGTATCGACGGTCCCGGCCGGCCATTCGATCGTGATCGAGTCGGCCACTGACGTCTCCCCCATTCCCACGTGGATCGCAAGGGGATCCGCGAACCCTCGCCACGCATTCGCGGAAACCCGGCGCCGCACGACGTCTCCGTCCACGTACGCGGTCAACCGCGCACCGACGGCGACCGGCCCCGACTGGCGTCCGCGCAGGTCGGCCGCGATGGCGTTCCCACGCGATCCCGTGTTCTCGAGATACAGGGCCGGTCCGAACTCACTGAACGCCAGGGGGCCTGCGCCCTGCTGCAAATAGAGGTCGAGGTCCCCGTCCCGGTCGGCGTCCCCCCAGGTGCCCCCGTCGCCGAGCCCCTCGGTTCCGCCCTCGATTCCCTCGGCCAGGGTGACGTCCGAGAAGACCGCGCCGTCGTTGCGGAAGAGCGCGTCTGGCGCGTTCGGGGAAGCGGACGTTCCCATGTCGACGACGTGGAGGTCCAGGTCACCATCGTTGTCGTAGTCGATCCACGAGATGTCGCGAGGGTTCACCATGACCGGAAGACCGAGCACGGACGTGATCTCCGAGTATTGCGTGCCGTCGTTGCGCCACACGCGCGGTCCCCCCGGAACGAATCCCGGATCCTCCAGGTCATGCGCCGTGACGCCCGTGATCGGAGAGCCGTCGGTGAGCCACCCGTCGAAGGCGTCGGCGTTGACGAGCGGCGTCGAGCAACGCAGCTCCCACGGACCGCCGGGCGAGGCTCGCCAGATCCAGATGCCTCGGTCCACGCCCGGTTCGAACGGAGGAGCGCCGACGTAGTCGTCGGTGAGCAGCAGCGGCAGCGACGGCGAGGGGTTGATCTCGTCCGGACCGAGGAACACGAGAGACGAATCGTCGTACGCGCGAACGCGGAGGCGCGCCCGGAGAGTGTCCGCCACCGACGGGATGGTCAGGCCGTCGACTCCGGTGTCCGCGTACCGCGTGTTGAAATAGAACGAAACGGTGTCCGCCTCGGTGTACACGTCGAACAGGCCGAGGCTTCCGTCACATACGGCGAGATCGAGATCGCCGTCGTTGTCCATGTCCCCGAAATCCGCTCCCGAGATCGTGGGCAGCACCGGCGCGAACAGGAACGAAGCGTTCTCGAAGGTCCCGGCGTCGTTTCGATACAGGATTGTCGGCCTCGGGAACTCCTCGCCTCCCACGAGCAGGTCCATGTCGCCGTCGTCGTCCACGTCCCCCCAGATCCCCCCGACTGTCCCGTGAGGCTCGGCGAGTCCGATCGAGGCGGCCACGTCGGTGAACGAGAGTGAGCCGTCGTTGTGAAAGACGGAGGTCGGATTCCCGGTTCGCGGCGCCTTCCCCACCCACAGGTCCACGCGGTGGTCTCCATCGAAGTCCGCGGCGGAGGCCGCTCGCGACCGACCATCCGGATCTTCGAGACCGGCGCTCGCCGCGACGGACGCGAATCCCGACGCGCCGTCGTTGCGGAAGAGCTCGTTGGCCTCGGAGGCGGATCCACCCGCACCACCGTGCGTGATGAAGACGTCCGGGTCCTCGTCCTCGTCCAGCGACACGATGATCGCGCCGTGACGATCGAGGCGGTCCGGGGGCCAGGGCTGCGGTATGGAATACGTGTTGAAGTGACCGGTGCCGTCGTTCCCGTAAATGGTCGGGATCGGCACGTGATGCCCGGAGTACAGGTCCAGATCGCCGTCGTCGTCGAGGTCGACGAAGATCGCCCCCCAGCTGGGGCCGAACCTGGCGAGCCCCACCGAGGTGGTGCGGTCGACGAATTGGGCCGCCGTGGGCCCCGAGGACCAGGCGACGACGATCGCGGGAAGCGCGATTCGGAGGCAAGAAGCTCGGAGCAAGGACGGTGCTTTCGTTGATGGCCCATGATGACGCCCAATCGGACGATAACAGCCACGGCGGCTGAGGTCCAAGGATGGGTCTGATGGTCACGGGTGACCTGCTTCCCGCAGGCGGAGCACGACGACCTGTTCGACGCGCTGCAGACGATGGTGGAGGGCGCGGTGCAGGTGGGTGGGCAGATTGATCTGGTTTGGGTGTAGGGGGGCGAGGAGGACGCGCAAGAGGGGACCCATT
>JALGZO010000565.1 GCA_025774865.1 bacterium
CCGGTTCCTCGCCGATCGCACATCCCGTCGACCGCCAAGAACGTCGCCGGCACCCACGGCATCGCGCAGAGATTCGACAGATGACCCGCCCGGATGTGCATGAGGTGCGGCGCGCCCAGCATGAGGGTCGCGCCGGCGAAGACGCACGCCGCCGGATGGAGCCCTCGCCGCGCGACCCACAAGTACGTGAACATCCCGGTGAGGAACACGTGGAAGGCGATCCCGGAGTTGATCGCCAAGGGCAGTGGCAGGACGAGGTACGGCAGGTTGAGCGGGTAGAACAGCGCCGACTGGGCGCCCCCGAAGAACGGGGTCCCCGCGAGTACCCAGGGATTCCAGAGCGCGAGGTTTCCCTGGCGAAGCTCGTCGAACCCGAACTTCCGCCAGTGGGCGAAGTACGTCGGGAGATCACCGCTCGGATCCCCCGCGACAAGCCCGTGCCCCGCGAACAGGACGTCGCCGAACAGCGCCCCTACGATCGCGAGCAACGCGGCGACGCCGACGGCGTGGCCGCGCGTCTCGTGACTCGGCACGGGTCTCCTCCCGAGACCGAAAAGCCCTCGGCAAAGCCGAGGGCTGAAGAATGGCGGGGTCGACGAGACTCGAACTCGCGACCTCCGGCGTGACAGGCCGGCGTTCTGACCAACTGAACTACGACCCCGCCTCTTCCGGTGCGGACCGAAGGTCCGCGAAAAGCCGGCCGAAGATACCACCCCGGCCCGTGGTTCACAAGGACCTCAGGCGCCGGCGTCCCGACCCGGTGGCAGATCGCCCGAGCGGAGCGGCCGGACCCGCGCCCCCGGGTAGTAGGCCCGGAGGATCTCCCACCAGGCCTGTCCGGCTTCGGCCCGGCCGAGCGCGCCGACCTGGCACATCCCCACCCCGTGCCCGTTGCCCCGGCCCTCGGCGACCACCTCGACGACCCTGCCGCCCTCCCGGCGCACGTTCAGCTCGACGAGAACGCTCCGGAGAATCGAGCCGTCGGACCGGCGCAGGATCCAGCGGTTCCGATCGCCCGGGACCCGAAAACTGCTGCTCTCGGTCCGGTACTCGAGAATGGCGATTCGCCCCGACGGTCCCCGCTTAACGACCTTCAGATCGACGAGCTCCCCCTGCACGGACCCCGGCGGCAGCTCCAGAACGACCCCCAGGTGCTTCCGCACGAGCGCGGAGAGCTCCGCCCCGCTCCAGCTCTCTCGCCATTCGAAGTGGCGCGAGCTTCGGCACCATTCGCGCCCGCGCGACCCGTCGGACCCTCCGCGCAGAGCGCCGTTGACCTCCCGGTGCGGCCACACCGCGGCGATGTCGCTTCGACGCCCGCCGCAGGTCGACGAATAGAACGCCTCGACGAGCCCGTCCCGGTCCGCGAGCACCATCCCGCGCGTCTTGCGAATGGCTTCGTCCGCGACCGCGTTCTCCACCTCGATTCCCGCGTACACCTGATCCTGCACGCTCGCGAAGAGGTCGAACGGAAGACTCGTGTATTGCTCGAGCCGCCGGGCCGTGTAGGTGCGGGCCGCGACCGCCTGCGCCGCCACTGCGTCCAGATCCTCGGCCGGGCGGGGGCCGATCTCCAGAGGGACGACGCCGCGGAGATAGTCCTCGAGCGGAACCACGTTCACGACGAAGAGGGAATCCTGCCGCGCCGAAATCTCCAGCGAGCCGCGGACCTTCAGGTCTCCGGCACGAAGATGTCGCGAGCCCCGCGCTTCCACGCGGAGCGGACCCCGCCCCTGCCAGACCGCACTGCCTTCCTCGTCGACGACGTGAAATTCCCCATCGGCGTCGCCGGCGACCAAAGTGGCGCGGAGTCGGGAGCCATCGAGAGAGGACGATCTCGAAGAGCTCAGAACGAACGAACCGTCCGAGCCGAACGTGAACTCGCGTCCTTCCCAGTGGAGACCGATTCGGACCGGGATCTCCGGTCCCACGTCGCGACTTTCGTCCTCCTCGGGGATTCGCTCGGCCGGCGGCGGAGCCGGAACGTGACGCGGGGGACCGCCCGCGCAGCCGGACGCCACGACCGCGGTCACGACGGCGACGACGGCTCGGCCCCCGAACCGCCGCGTCACGCACCGACCGCCGAGGGCGGCACCGTGACCGTACCGAGAACCACCGGGCGATCCGCCCCCGTCGCTCCGACGACGTTGCCGGGGCGCCCGGCCACCGTTTCGCGCGCGAGCAACGCGAACGCGAGCGCCTCCTTCGCGTCGGACGAGAATCCGAACGTTTCCAGCGACGTCACGCGCATCCCGTCGAGCTCCTCGTCGAGACGTTTCATCAGCGTCTTGTTGTGAATGCCCCCGCCCGACACCAGCACCTCGGTGATCTCCGCCCGCGGCGCGACGTACACCTTGATCGATTCCGTGATCGACAGCGCGGTGAACTCCGTCAACGTGGCCACGAGATCTTCGAGCCGCTCACCGCCGCGAACCCACTCCCCGAGCGTGAGCGCGACGAAGCCCGCCCCGAACACTTCGCGG
This sequence comes from bacterium, assembly GCA_025774865.1. GTDB lineage: Bacteria > ARS69 > ARS69 > ARS69 > ARS69 > JALGZO01. The sequence goes on from JALGZO010000565.1 coordinate 2,484, forward strand.
CCGGTCGACTTCGGCGGCTTCTCGTAGAAGTAGGGATGCTCCATGAACCCCGCGAGGAGCTCTTCGTCGACCTTCCCGGAAGCGGCCAGGCGCCCGCCGTCGTCGAACGTCTGGCGGCCCTTCGTCGCGTGGCGAAGGAACTCGTCGATGAGAACATTGCCGGGGCCGGTGTCGAACGCGAACACGTCGGCGGTGCCCGCGCCCGCGGGCAACACCGTGAGATTCGCGATACCGCCGATGTTCACCAGGACGCGGCCGCAGTCTTCGCGGCGGAAGACGAGCGCGTCGAACAGGGGCACGAGGGGCGCGCCCTGCCCGCCGACCGCCATGTCGGCGCGCCGGAAGTCCGAAACGACGACGGCCCCGGTGGCGGCGGCGATCCGTGACGGCTCACCCACCTGCCAGGTCTCGCCACAGGACGGATCGTGGAAGATCGTCTGTCCGTGAGAGCCGACGAGGTCGAGGTCCGCGACCGTCTTCCCGGCCTCGGAGAGGACTCGCACCGCGGCCTCTCCGAAGGCGTCGCCGATGGCGTGGTCGAGTCGACTCAGCTCCGGCGCCGTCCGCGAGTCACCTCCCGACACGGCCAGGATCTCGCGGCGGCCATCCTCTCGGTACGGAACCGTGATGAAGGCGAGCTGCCGGACCTCGGGGCGCCCGGGCGCTCCCGAGATCTCCGCGAGAACGGCATCGATGCCGTCGACGGACGTTCCCGAGATGAGCCCGACGATGGCGAGGGATTGTCCGGCGGCCAGTCGCTCCAACCCGTTCACGCGCTCTCCTGGCGATCCTCGTCGGATCGCGACGCTTCTTCCCCGCCCAGACGGCTCGCTCTCGGCACCGCGAAGATCGTGGCCAAGACTCCGGTGACGGTCAAGGGAATGCCGACGGCAAGGTCACCCAGCACGAGCTTGCCGAAGCCGAAGAGACATCCGTAGAGGCCGACTACCGAGACGAGCCAGAGGACCAAGCGGCCCCGGATCCCGGCGGCCGCGGCGGGTTCGGACGAGCCCGCCCCTCCCCAGGCGCCGAGCGGCCGCACCCGTCGGACGAACTCCCTGAGGTGGCGCGGATCATCCGGTGCCGTTCGGAGCGCGACCGTCACCCAGACCACCGCCGACACGGCCACGTTGATGACGAAGATCTCGTACGAAGCGAACTCGTGGGTGGTCCATCCGAGTTTGCCGGCGTTTCTCAAGAACATCGCGACGACGAACGAAGCGATCATCGCGGAGAGCTCGCTCCAGGCGTTGATGCGCCACCAGAACCAGCGAACGAGGAACACGGCCCCCGCTCCGGCCACGAGCTGAAGCAAGAGCTCGAAGAGGCCGCGGATCGAATCGGCCCAGAGTCCGATCGCCCCGCCCAGGATCAGGAAGAAGATCCCGGAGAGACGGGCCACGAGCACGCCTTCGCGGTTTCCGATCTCGCCCCCGCGCAACGGGGTCCACAGATCCACGACGAAGTACGAGCTCGCGAGATTCATGTGCGTGTCGATCGTCGACATGAATGCCGCGAGCATGGCGGCGAGCATGAGCCCGAGCCACCCGGGACCGAGGAACTCCCGCATCATCATCGGATAGGCAGCTTTGTGGTCGGTGAGCTCCGGAAAGACCAGGAGCGACAGGAGGGCCACGACGAACCACGGCCACGGGCGCAACACGTAGTTCGCGAACGTGAACCAGAGCATCGCGAGCGTCGAGTCACGCTCGGTGCGGCAGGCGCTCATGCGCTGGATGAGGACGCCGCCACCGTCGGAGTACTTCCACGACCACCACTGCACGACGACCGCGACGGCGAAGCCCCAGAACGCGGCCTCCAGCGCAGGTCCGCCGAAGGGAGTCACTTCGGCCGCCGGGCGACCATTTGCGGCGAGCACCTCGCGCAGACGTGGAGCGACGGCGGCGAGCCCGCCGTGCGCCGCGAGCGCCTTGAACACGAGTACCACCGATCCGATCATCGCCACGCTGAACTGGAGGAGATCCGTGACGACGACTCCCCACAGTCCCGAGAGCGCGGCGTAAACGACGGCGATCGAGCATCCCACCCCGATCGCGAGCGCCTTCGACGACCAGTCGGCGCCGAGGAACCGGATCGTCTCGGGGAGTCCGAAGACCTCCACGATGATCGTCGACATCGCGAGGATCACCCAACCCATCACGACCGAGTTCGTGACGAAAGCGTAGAACGCGCCCTTGAACGTCCGCAGAACCGAAGCGGCCCGCCCCGAGTAGCGCAGCGCGATGAACTCCACGTCGGTGGTGACGCGCGCCCGCCGCCACAGCCCGGCCAGAAAGAACGTCGTGAGGAGGTGTGAGATCGCGAAGTTGAACCAGATCCAGTTCGATCCGATGCCGCCGGTGCGCACGTAACTCGTGACGACGAGCGGAGTGTCGGCCGCGAACGTCGTTGCGACCATCGAGGTACCGGCGATCCACCAGGGAAGCGACCGGCCGGTGAGGAGGAAGTCGCCGAGGCTCCGTGACGCTCGGCCCGACAGCGCGAAGCCGATTCCGAGCATGAGACCCAGGTAGACGAGGAGGATGAACCAGTCGACGGGCGCCAGGTTCAAGCCGGATGCTCCAGCGCGCGGCGCACGAAACCGTCAGTCTCGGCCAGGAGTCTCTCCGCTTCCGCGGCGTTGCATCCGCGGCGGCCCATGACGATCGCCGTCTTCACCTTCCCCCCACTCTCGTCCAGAAGCCGGACGGACGTCTCGTAGTCGCAGTCGACGACGCGCATGACGATTCGTCGGCTCCGTTCCACGAGCTTCGCGCTGCCCGCGCGCAGGTCGATCATGAGGTTCCCGAGCGTCTTGCCCCGCCGGATCATCGAGGCGGTCGTGATCATGTTCAGAACGAGCTTCTGAGCCGTTCCCGCTTTCATCCGCGTGGAGCCGGCGACGACCTCGGGGCCGACCACGGGTGCGATGACGACTTCAGCCGCGGATTCCTCGTCCCCGGCCGGATTGCACGTGACGAGCGCCGTGAAGGCTCCGATCTTCCGGGCGCGGTCGAGGGCGCCGCGGACGTACGGGGTGCGCCGACTCGCGGCGATTCCCACGACGGAGTCGGCCGCCGTGACGGCCTGCTCTTCGACGGCGCGGGCTCCGGCTCCGGAATCGTCTTCGGCACCTTCCTGGGCCCGGAACATACTTTCCTTCCCCCCGGCGATGACTCCGATCACCTCGGAAGGGTCGGTTCCGAACGTCGGCGGGCATTCGGCCGCATCGAGGATACCGAGGCGCCCGGAGGTGCCGGCCCCCACGTAGACGAGGCGCCCCCCCCGCCGGAAGCTCTCCGTGACCGCGTCGACGACCCGAGCGATCTCCGGCAGGCACTCGGCGACGGCCGGCGCGAC
>JALGZO010000566.1 GCA_025774865.1 bacterium
GAACCTCGGTGCGCTGATCGCGGAGGGAAGTCGCACGGATCTCGAATCGATGATCCCGACCAAGAGCCCCGCACTGTGGACGACGTTGGTGACCGGCAAGGAGTTCGCGAAGCACGGCATCGACGACTTCACGATGGTCACGCGTGAGGACGGCACCGAGAACGAGCGCGTGATGCACATGACGTCCAATCTGCGAAAGACCAAGGCGCTCTGGAACATTCTCGGGGACGAGGCCTCCGGCTCGGCGTTCATCGGATGGTGGGTCAGTTGGCCGGCCGAGAAGGTCAATGGCGTCATCGTTTCGAGTCACGTCCCGCTGGAGCAGACGGGCGGCAAGGGCGCACCGACGAAGGGCACGCTCGTGGAGGGTGTCGCCGGCATGACGTGGCCGCCCGAGCTCTTCGCTGAGCTCGTGCCCCTCGTCCGCTCGGCCGAGTCGGTGACGTACGAGGAGGCGAGGCGCTTCATGGAGATCGAACCCGATGAGCTCGATCGCGACATCGTCGAAGGTTTTCGCTGGGCGTTCGCCGCCGATGAAACGTACCGCGCGGTGACGAAGTTCGTGCTTGCCCGGGAGCCCGAGCTCGACTTGTACGGAATCTACTTCAACGGCATCGACGTCGTCGGTCACCGCTACTGGAAGTACCTCGAACCAGCGGCCTACCCGCCGTTCCCGCGGCAGGAGATTCCGCGCTTCGACCAGGTGATCCGCCGCTACTACGAGTACACCGACGAGCTGATCGGGGAGGTCCTCTCGGCGCGCCGGCCCGGCGACACGATCTTGCTCGTGTCCGACCACGGGTTCCACGCGCGCGGTCACAAGGACGGACCGGCCGGCGTGCTCGTGGCGGCGGGCACGAACGTGGCGAAGGGTGCACCGTTCCCGTCCCCACCACCGCGGCTCGTCGACGTCACCCCCACGATCCTCGCGCTTCTCGGGTTGCCCGGCGCGAAGGACATGGACGGCCGCGTCCTCGATGAGCTCTTCACTGAGGCATGGCGGAGGGGACGCCCGAACGACGAGATCGACACCTACGACACGGACGACTGGCGCGAGCAGTCGCCGTTGGCATCCGATGTGGACGAAGAGCTGATGCGACGCCTCAAGACTCTGGGGTACCTCGAATGAAAGCACTCGGCGCCCCGGCGATCATTCTCACCCTGGTCGCGGCCTGCGCCGCTCCTCCCACGCCGCCAACTCCCCCCGCCACGACGCTCATCGGGCTGGACGGAGCGGACTGGCGCAACGCGCTCCCGCTCATGCGGCAGGGCCGGCTCCCCGTTCTTGCGGCGATGCGCCGGGCGGGCACCTCGGGCATCATGCTGGCGAACCCCGACTACCGCTGGTCGCCGGTCCTCTGGACGACGATTGCGACGGGCAAGCTGCCGGTCAAGCACGGAGTCACGAGCTTCATGGTGTACAACCCCGGCCCCGGCAAGAGCATTCCGACGCCGTCGACCACCCGCCGGTGTCGCGCGCTCTGGAACTTGTTCACCGAACGGGACCGGACGGTGGGATTCGTGGGCTGGTGGGTGACCTGGCCGGCCGAGAAGGTGAACGGCTTCATGGTGTCCGATCACTTTTCGATCACGCGTTTCAAGCTCGATCGGAAACTCGAGGGCGTGCGGAACGACAAGTTCTACGAGCGCCAGACCTTTCCTGAAGATCTCCACCAGGAGATCGCCGATCTCAAGTACTCGCGGACCCGAGTCGACCGAGACGACCTCGCGCGATTTGCGAACCTCGGAGCCGACTTCGAGTGGGCGGAGAAGTTCAAAGTTCGAGAAGGTCAGCGAATTCGCGATCGCTCACTCGGTGGATCGCACCCACCTGGGCACCGGCGCCAAGCTCCTCCAGGAGCGCAGGCCGGACCTCTTCGGGATCTTCTTCCAGGGGATCGACATCATGCAGCACTTCACCTGGGAGTTCATGGATCCGCTGGGCACGGGCACCGGACCTACGATCGCGGAACGCGCTCGCTGGGGGCAGGCCATCGAGCGGTACTACGCGTTTGCGGACGAGCTCGTCGGGGCCCTCGTCGAGGCGGGCGGCAGTGAGCGCGGCGTCCTGATCGTCTCCGACCACGGTTTTCAACCGGACACCCTGCGCTGGGAGAAGAAGGGAATCTCGGGCGAGCACCGGCGGCAATCGTTCTTCCTGTACGCCGGTCCCGGCATCGAGCGGGGCAAGCGGATCGACGACTTCGACGCGGTCGACGCCACTCCGACGATCCTCGCCTACCACGGTCTCCCCGTGGCCCACGACATGGACGGCGAGCCGTGCCTCGATGCGCACACCGCGAAGTGGCGGGAGCACCACCCGATCGAGTGGATCGAGACGTACGAGATCGGCGATTGGGATCGCGGCGATCTACCGGCCGAGTCGCTGAGCGAGGACCTGGAGGAACGCATCCGGGCACTCGGTTACATCGACTGAGGGAGCGCGGATGGACTCACCCCCGAGACGCCGGGTCGTGCTGCTCACGACGTCGATCCTGGTCGGTATGGCCGGGTTCGCCGTGGCGCGCTGCTCGTCCGAGGGCGACCGAGAGTCGTCTTCCCCCGCGCTGCTCCTCGTGACGCTCGATACGTTTCGCGCCGACTATCTCGGGAGCGCAGGTCACCCCCGGATCCGGACGCCCTGGCTCGACCGGCTCGCGCGCCGGGGTATCCACTGGACGGAGGCGGTCTCCGCCATCCCCCTGACGACGCCGTCGCACGCGACGATCCTCTCCGGTCGCTCACCCCGCTCGCACGGCCTCCTCAAGAACCGCATGCGGCTCCCGGACGCCGTCCGGACCCTGCCCCAGCATCTCGGCGAAGCCGGCTACCGCACGGGGGCGGTGGTCTCGAGCCGGCTCGTGCTCGGCCCCGAGTTCGGGCTCGACCGCGGCTTCGACGCGTACGAGATCGTCGACCCCGAGGGGCGACCGGCCTCCGGCGAAGGTGCCTTCGCGACCGCGGCGGCCCGCGCGTGGATGGCCCGAGCGGGAGGATCTCACTCCTTTCTCTGGGTTCACTACTTCGACGCGCACCTTCCCTACCTCCCCCCGAAGCCGTGGGACCGCCTTTACCTCGCGGACCCGGACGCGGTGGGGCGCGCGCGGGCGCACGACCTGCAAGCGTCCATGCGGGACGAAGGAGACATCGACCGGGAGCTCGTCGCGGCGCAGACCGCCCTGTACGCGTCCGAGGTCTCCTTCCTCGATCATTGCGTCGGCGAGCTCGTGAAACAGGCAGCGCCAGCCGCGACGCCGACGACATTCCTCGTCACCGCCGATCACGGCGAGGGGCTTTACGAACACGACCGTTACTTTGGCCACGACATTCTCCTCTACGAGACGTCGTTACGTGTTCCGTTGATCGTGTCGTCGGTCGGCGGCGATCCCACGTCGCGCGCGGTCGGCGGCAAGCTGGTCCGAGAGCCCGCGCGAACGGTCGACATCGCGCCGACATTCGCGGGACTCGCCGGCGTTTCGGGGGCCAGCTTCGAGGGGCGCGACCTCCTGAGAGATCCGCCGCCCACCGGCGACGCGCTGCAATTCGTGGCGGAGACGCATCCCTCCCGGGACAAGGCGACCCCCACCTACGCTCTCCGAACGATGAGTCACAAGGTCGTGTGGGAGCCACGCGCCCGAAGACGCGAGCTCTACGATCTGGCGCTCGATCCCGGCGAGCGAAACGATCTATCGGACGATCCGCCTCGTCACCTCGAGGTGCTCGCCGAAGACCTGGAGCGCGATCGCCGGGTCCGTCCCGTCGGCACGCCGAGGACCATCGACGAAATGGGAGGCGGCGTGACCGAGGACGTGCGCGAGGCGTTGCGCAGCCTGGGATACGCCGATTGACCCGCCGGACCTGGCTCGCCGTGGCCGCTCTCTCCGTAAGTTCGTGTGTCGGGCCGTCCGAGCGCCCTTCGGGCGGAGGACGCATGTTCGTCCTTCTGACGATCGACACGCTGCGCGCCGATCACCTGGGGGCGTATGGCTACCCTCGAGGCACGAGCCCCGCACTCGATCGCTTCGCCGCGCAGGCGGTCACGTTCACCGATTGCGTGTCGGTCTCGTCCTGGACGATGCCCGCGATGGGCACGCTGGCGACCGGGCTCCGTCCGAACGAGCACGGAATGATCTACTGGCACCTCCCTCTCGCGGACGTGCCCGAGACCATGGCTGAAGTTCTGGAGAACGCCGGCGTCACGACCTCGTTCTTCGGAAATCCGATTCCCCGGCTGCCCGGGCTGGATCGCGGGTTCAGCCGGTGGGAGATCTTCGAAGGGGACGACGCGGCGGCCCTGGCCGCCGCCCTCGACTGGCTGCAGGAGACCGACGGTCGAGATCGCTTCCTGTGGCTCCATCTTCTGTCGCCCCACGCGCCCTACGATCCACGTCCGGGCACCGTGCGCGCGGGTGACGGTCACGAGAGAACGGACCGGTACGATGCCGAGATTCGAACGACGGATCTGTACGTAGACGAGTTGCTCGCCCGGCTCGACGGCGGAGCCGCGGTCGTCGTGACCGCCGATCATGGCGAGACGCTCGACGAGCGGAGCGAGCTCAGTTACGACCACGGCAAGTTCCTGTTCGAGGAACTCGTGCAGATCCCCTGCTTCGCGCGGATCCCAGGCGGGGCGGCGGGAATCGACCGGGACATCGTGCGGCTCGCCGATGTGGTGCCAACCGCGTGCGACTGGTTCGGCGTCGAGCCTCCGCTGGGATCCTACGGGACCTCGCTGCTTCCGCGGCTCCACGGAGCTCGCCAGGAGACGGCCGGTCCGACGTTCGCGTTCGTGGTGGAGGACGAGCCGCCGGCCGCGAAGGACCGCCGATGGTCGGTACGCGGTGACGGGATGAAGGCGGTCTTCAACCTGGATCGCGGTTCCGTCCGCCTCTTCGATCTGCGCGAGGATCCCGGCGAGACGGTGGACGTGGCGGCCCGGTTCCCGGAGGAGGTGGCCCGCCGAAGGGCCGCGCTCGAACAATGGCTGGAGAGGATGCCGACGCCGAGGATTCCGTTCGGCCAGCGGTTCACCCCCGACGAGCTCGATCGACTCCAAAGCCTGGGCTATCTGGGCGGCGCGAGGTGAGGGGCTTCACCACCAGCACGACGTCTTGGAACGCCGCGTAGCCGATGCGGATCGCGAGGTCGAACGGACCGCCGAGGTAGGATTCCCACCGGTTCGCGAACTTCTCCAGGCGGCGATCTCCGGTGATCGCGTGCACCACACGAAGCATGTCGATGTGCAGGCGATGGTAAAGCGGGCTCGCGAGCGTGAAGTGATTCGTCAAGGTCCGCCGCCCGCTCAAACTGTAGCGCGACCAGTAGCCGGTATCATACCGGGAGAGACTGCCGCGGAGCGCTTCGAGCCCGGATTCGAACAGATCGCGAGCGTCGCCGGAGCCCGTGACTCGAAAGTAATCGTGAATCCCCAGTAGCGCGTAGACGTGACCGTTCAGGATGTGCGTCGGCGGGGAGCTCGGCACTTCCTCGTAGAACGCGCCGCCCGCCCCGTCGGGCGCTCGGACGCCGCCTTCCTCGATCGTGGTCGCGAAACTCCGGAGCGCCCGCGCCGCGGCCTCCCGATACGGATCGCTTCCGGTCTCCTGGTGCATCCGCGTCAAGAGCGAGATCGAGATTCCCTGCGCGAGACTCGAGGCCCACGGCCCGCGGACCTGGTGTTCGCCCCCCAGATCATACCGGTGCAGCCAGACGCCGACGCCGCGGTCGTCGACCGTCTGATTCTCCACGAGCCAGTCCGCTTGCTTCGTCGCGGCCTCGAGGTGTCGGGAGTCCTTCGTGTCGAGCCACAGGTCCCAGCTGCCCAGCCCGTATTGGTTGATCGCGCTGAGGACATACTGCCGCCCGCGCTTTCCGATCGTCGGCTTCTTCTCGAAGTTGATCACCCGCACGCCTCGGTCGTCGAGCTCGGCGAAATCGCCGGGACTCACGGAGTTCGGGAAGTAGTAGTGACCGAGCTTCTCGGCGCGAAAGTCGGACCAGACTACCTTGGACGTGGAGTGTTTCCGACGCAGAACGGCGGCTCCGCCGAGCCAGCGAACCGCGACCACGACGACTACGAGGAGAAGCGCCGCGAGGATCAACACACTACCGCCCACGGCGCCGCGCAATCAGCTTCGCGAGCCCGAGGGATACGAAGTAGAGGAGCAACACCGGCCCCGCCATGAGCATCTGCGAGGCGATGTCCGGCGGTGTCAGCAGCGCGGACAACACGAAGACGAGCACGACGCCGTATCTCCAGTACTTCTGCAGAAAGTCGGGACCGAGGATCTCCCAGTACGTCAGGAGAGATACGACGAGCGGAAACTGAAACACGGCTCCGAACGCGAGCGCGAGGCGCAGCGCGAACTCGAAGTAGCGCTCGCCCGAGATCATCGGTGTGAGGTGTTCGGTTCCGAAGGCCAGGAGGAACTTCATCGTAATCGGGAGGATCACGAAGTAAGCGAACGCGGCCCCCGTGTAGAACAGGATGATCGAAGAGAAGACGACCGGCAGGAGGACGCGCTTTTCTCCCTGGCGCAGTCCGGGTACGACGAACGACCAGACGCGCCACACGATGAACGGGGCCGCGAGGAGCAGCCCGATCCCGAAGGCGGTCTTGATCCGAAGCATGAACGCGCCCGGTGGCGACAAGAAGACGAGATCGCCGGTCGATCCCACGGCGGGGCGGATCAGGAGATCCACCGCCCGTTCCGACACGAACCACGCCAGGACGGTGGCACCGGCGGCGACGCCGAGCGATTGAACGAGCACTGAGCGCAGCTCGGACAGGTGCTCGAGGAGCGTCATCTCCCCGGGGGCGTGTTCGTCCGCGGGAGCCTCAGGGGCTCTCCTAGCCATCCGAGTCGCGGACCGGCGCGAGCTCCGCGTCGATCGGCCCGGCCACCGACAGCACCCGGGCGTTCGGTACGAGGCGCCCCGCCACGCGCGTCAGGTCGCCCACCGTCAGCGCCCGGATCCTGTCGACATAGGTCGCCAGGTAGTCGCCGGGCCAACCGTAGAACGAGGCGCGGGCCCAGAAACGGGCGAGTCTCCCGTACGTGGTGAAGCGGAGCGGAAACGAGCCGGTCAGGTACTCCTGCGCGTCTTCGAGCTCCGTCTCGGTGACGCCATTCGCGATCTTCGTGAGCTCCCCGCGGATCGCGTCGACGGACGGCCGCACGTTCTCCGGCCGGGTTCCCATATGCACGAGGAAGAAGCCCCCGACCGAACGCTCGTAGATCCGGCTCGAGACGGAATACGCGAGCCCGCGGTTGTCGCGGATCTCGTCCCCGAGCCTCGATCGAATCGAGCTCGCCCCGAGAACGTGATTCATCGCGAGTCCGGCGAACCGGTCCGGATCGCTCGCCCCGAGCCCCGCTCCTCCGAGACAGATCTTGGCCTGTGACTTGTCCGGCCT
>JALGZO010000567.1 GCA_025774865.1 bacterium
GGAAGGCGAAGTTGCCGTCTCGGGCGACGGGGCGAGCTGGATGTGGGTGGGATTGATCAACCAGCTCAACGGGGTCGCGCTGGCGACCGACTCGCCCGTCACCGGCACCGGTGTTCTTCCACCGACTCCCGGTTCGATTCTGCTTTCCACCCCACGACCGAACCCGCATCGCGGCACCGGGGGCTCGGTCTTCCACTTCACGCTTCCGTCGCCGGAAACGATCCGTTTCTTGCTGTACGATGTGCGAGGTCGCTTAGCCGCGTCGAGACATCCGGAGCGGTTCCGGGCGGGGCCGCACAGCGTGTACTGGGATCCGGGCGTCGGCGCGTCGGGCACCTACTACGTGCGGATGACGACGGATTCGGGGCGATCCGCCGGAACGCGCTGGGTGTTGCTCCGGTAGCGACCGCGCCGGGGCGGCCACCGTTTCATCGCACGACGACCAGCCGCAGCGTCCGCTCCGTCTCCGAAGTCCGGAGCCGCAGGAAGTAGATTCCTGACGACACCTGCCTTCCGAGCTCGTCCCGTCCGTCCCAGATCGCGACGCGGTAGCCCGGCTCGAAGTCGTTCCGGACCAGGGTTCTCACTCGCCGGCCCGTCACGTCGTGCAGCGACAGATCGGCCGATCCGGCCAGGTGGCCACCCTCCAGGAACGAGATGCGGAGCTCCCCTCCGCGATACGGAAGGGGCCAGGCCGCAAGCGAACCCTCGGGCCCGAACAGGGCCTCGCCGAGGGCGTACTCCTCGTTCAGTCCGTTGATCGCCGTGAGACGGTAGAGGGTCCCGGCTTCCGCGCGGGAATCGTGATACGAGGTCGCTTCCGTCTCGACGACGGTGGTCCAGTCGCGGCCGGTCGTCTTCTCCAACCGGTAGCGAGAGAGGACCTCCGGTCCCGGGTCCGTGCTCCAGGTGAGCAGGGCCCCCGACCCTTCTCCTGGCGCCGGCTTCGTCCAGAAGAAAAGGAGTCTGACCGACCCACGGATCGTGTACAGGGAATCCGACACCGCACTCCCGCCGATCGACGGATTCTCCGGGGTCACCTTCACTCTCGCGTACCGTGTCGGGCGGTTCGGCACCACGATCGCGAGCGAGTTGGTCTCCGCATCGCCCACTCCGCTCCGCAAGAGCGAATAGCTCCCGCCCCCGTCGACGGAGAGCCACACATCGGCGGGCTCCGCCCCGCGCCAGGAAATCGTCTCCGTGGCGCCGACGTTCCAGGTGACTCCGCCGGCCGGCGAGGTGACGAAGTAGCGGTTGCAGTCATAGACATAGGCTCGTCCCGCGTTCGATCCGCCAGCGTCATTGAAGGTCGCGCCCAGGATCAAATCGCCGAACCCGTCGCCGTTCACGTCCCCCGCGCCGGACACCGAGGTACCGAGGAGGTCGTTCGGCTCACCGGTGAAGACGAAGTCGGCCACGGCGTCCGCCGCTGACCCCCCGAAGTAGACGTAGGCCCGGCCCGTCGCGGTCCCTCCCCGCGCCCGTCCCCTCGTTCCCGCGGCGTCGTGGGTCGACCCGACGATGACGTCTCCGAACCCGTCCCGGTTCACGTCCCCCGCCGATGACACGGCGATCCCGAACCAGTCGGAGACGGCCTCGCCGGTGAGAGTCAGATCCGGCACCGCGTCCGGCGCGGACCCACCGAAGTACACGTAGGCGCGGCCCGCGTTCGCTCCCCCGGCATCGTGGTTGATCGCGCCCACGATCACGTCGGCCAACCCGTCGCCGTTTACATCCCCCGCCGACGAGACCGAGCGACCGAAGTCGTCGAGAGCGGCCTCGCCGGTGAGTATGACGTCGGGGACGGCGTCGGCCCCGCGTCCGCCGAGGTAGACGTAGGCTCGCCCCGCGTTCATCCCCGCGGCATCGTTGGCGTTCGCCCCCACGATCAGGTCTGCGAACCCGTCGCCGTCCACGTCTCCCGCGGACGAGACCGAGATTCCGAAGTTGTCACCGGCGGCCTCGCCGGTGAGGACGAGGTCGGCCACCGCGTCCATCGAGCGCCCTCCGTGGAAGAGGTACGCGCGGCCCGCGTTCGTCCCACCCGCGGCGTCGCGGCTCGCCCCGATGATCACATCGGCGAAGCCGTCCCGGTTGACGTCGCCGGCGCCGGAGACCGAGACGCCGAGCTGTGCCCCCGCCGTCGCTCCCGTGATCACGAGGTCGGCCACGGAGTCCATCTCGGCTCCCCCGTAGTAGAGGTACGCGCGCCCCGCGTCCGATCCCCCGGCGTCGTTGAAGTGCGCACCGACGATCACGTCGTCGAACCCGTCGCCGTTCACGTCCCCGGCCGACGAGCCCCGCCCGAATTCGTCGGTCAACGCCTCGCCCGTGAGCACGAGATCCGCCACCTCGTCCGTGGCCGGTCCGCCGAAGTAGAGGTAGGCCCGGCCCGCGTTGATCCCCCCGGCGTCGTTGAAGCGCGCTCCCACGATCACGTCGTCGAAGCCGTCGCCGTTCACGTCCCCGGCCGACGAGACGATGCCGAACTCGTCCCGCTCCGCCTCGCCGGTCGGTGCGAGCTGAAGACGGTGGACCGCGGAGGGGGGCTGCGAGAGCGCGGGGCTGCTCGAAACCACGACGATGATGGCGAGAAGACGGTGCAACGGCTGGCTCCGGACGGGGCTGGACCCATCCATCGTACGGGGCGAGGCAGCTACGTCGCAAGCGGGCGGCGGCGGAATCGCCGGCGTGGTACGCTACCGGCCCTGATGCGCACGTACTCGCTCTCGATCTCTCTGGCCGCCCTGCTGGGCGCCTCGATTCTCGCGGCGCCGTTCGCGCACGCCACCGGCGAGGTGACGGTATACGGCATCCGTCACGAGCCGATCGGTGAGATCGGCAAATTCGTCGACGGTTCCTGGGGCGGCGGCGCGGAGGCCCTGTTCGACCAGCCGAAGCGGCACCCCGGACTCTCCTTCGGAATCGGGGGCGATTTCGTGAGCCTTCACTCCCAAGCCCGAGACGCGGACTACTTCCGGATCTTCAGCGGGGCGCGGCTGCGTTTTCTGAACGAGCGAATGCTGCGTCCGTACGTCGACGCGCACCTCTCCTTGGTGCGGCACTCCCTCACGGGGACGCTGGCGGCCCCCGCCTTCCGGAGCTGGGGCGCCGGCTACGACGCCGGCGTCGGGCTTCATCTCAATCCCTTCGATCGAATGACGGGCTTCGTCGGCCTGCGCTACCTCCAGAGCTTCGGCTTGCAGGGCGAGGGCGCGAACTCCGACATCAAGATCAACCCGCAGTACTGGAACGCCTACGGGGGCATTGCCTTTACGTTCGCTTTCCTCGAGGTCGCCGAGGGCGGATAGGAGCGAAAAAGACCCCGGGCTCGACAGAACCCGGGGCCTCTCTTCGTTCCCGGCCGCCTCACGGCCGAGTCTCGTCGTTTAGCGATAGAGGCTCTTCACGCCACCCCAGCTCTTGCTGTCGACCGAGATCGGTCCTTGCGTCGTGACCGTGTCGAAGTATCCCGGGCCGCTGAAGGACCGGAAGGCGATCCCGCCCCCGGCCCACGTGTTGTCGGCGGCCACTACGGTGTTGAGAAGAGTCGTTCCGTCGGTGTCGTACAGATTGGCCGCCATGCCTCCGCCCACGCTCCAGATCAGCTCCACGCGGTACCACTTGAACGCTACCCACCCGTGTGGAACTTCCGCGAGGTTGAGGAAGTCGTAGTTGTCGTTCCGCTGAATGATGAACGAGGCCGTGTTCAGTCCGAGGACCACGGAGTAACAACCGGCGATCGACGCGCCGAACCCGATGTAGTTTCGGCCGGTGGAGCTGGGCGAGCGGGTCCACCAGGAAATGATGTCTCCCTGCCCCGCGAACGCGCCGGCATCGTCGCGCCAGAGCCAGCCGGTACCTCCGACCATCCGGCCGTTCTGATCCGCGTTGAACGGAGCCGCGCCGCTGAACTCCAGCCCGAAGTTGCCATCGTGCGCCGCCGCCCCGGTCGCCGCTGCGGTTACGGTCCCGGACGCGACGCTGTACTCGGTGATGTTCCCGTCTTCGAAGTCGTCCAGGGTCGCGCCCAGTGCGGGTATGGCGGAGAGAGAAAGAACGGCGAATCCTCCGGTCAGGATCCGCACGGCGAGCGGGATCGATCGTTGTCGGCTCATGTCTGATTCCTCCGGTTGGATGCCAATGTCCTGTCGCGGCCAGGACGCGAAGCGCCCTCGCCAGGACAAGTCATAGCGCTTCGGCCCCCGGAGTTCAATGCAATCGACAAGGGGGAGGGAAACCCCTGGGCGGCTCACCGGCTCGCCGAGAGGATCGATTAGGGTGTACGATCGGTGCTCCGGGCGCCGAAGGAGGTCGAAGGATGGAGTCGCCGGGACAGAACCTGCGCCGGCTCCATGTCCTGATCTGCGTGGTGGGCCTGGGATTGTACGTCCCCGGCTTCGTGCAGCAGGCGAGGCAGCCCACGCTTCCTCCCGACCTACCGCGGGAGACGCTGGCCTACCCGGTGCACCTCGGAGGCCTCGAGGCCGCCAACGCCGAGCAACTCCGCTTCCTCGGCGAGGGGTGGCCGGTCGGAACCCGGCTCGAGCTGCGCCAGGCGGACGGCCACACGCGTCAGGTCGAGCTCGTGGCGCGCCGCGATCGCACCTACCTCACGGTCGCGGCGTTTGGCGCGCTCTTCTTCTGGGCCATGTGCTTGTTCGCCTTCACGCCTCGTCTCGCGAGCCCGGGCGCGCTCCATTCCTTCTGGGTCACGTTTCCCTACGGGCTCGCCATCGCGATCGGGGGAATCTACTTCCGCGGCGACCGTCCCTGGACGTGGAGCATTCTCGGACACCTCCACCTCCTCTGCCTCGCCGCGCTCCCGGTGATCTTCGTGGCGATGACGTCCTCGTTTCCGAAGCGGCACCCGGTACGGGACCGATTTCCCTGGCTCATGCCGGGGCTCATCGCACTCGCCGCCGGGATCGCATTGTGGCAGCAGTGGAGCTTCGAGGCCTTCTTCCGCGACCCCGTGCCCGCGCGCGCCGTGGGCCTGGCTCTCGCCGGACGCGCATCCGACTTCGTCATGGTGGGCCAGGTCGTGATCGGCGTGATCTTCCTGTTCCAGCAAGGAAGGGCCGCTTCTCGGTCGCGGGAACGTGACCAGGTTCGCTGGCTGTTCTTCGGTTTTCTGATCGGCGCGACACCTTACGTCTTCCTGCGCACGCTTCCGGCCGCGATCGGACTGCCGGCGCTTCTGCCCGCCAACGTGGATCGCCTCTTCGAGCTCGCGATTCCCATCACGTTTCTTCTCGTGGTGGCGCGGCACCAGTTCCTGCAGATCGACGTGATTCTGCGAAGGGGGCTCATCTACGGAGCCCTCACGACGATCTTCCTCCTGGGCTGGATCTCCGTGCTGTTGCTCGTACGACCGATCCCGGTCGGCGTGCCGTCGTGGGTCGCCTCGCTTCTGTGGGTGCTCTTGGGGGTCGGAGGGGGACTGCTCTTCCGGCCCGTCCGATTGACGGTCGCCCGGTGGGCGGACCGGAGCTTCTTCCAAATCCTCCACGCGCGCGACGAGATCCTCGCGGAGCTTGATCGAGATCTCTCGCGCGCCACGACCACCACCGCTCTGCTGCGCTCGGTGTTCGGATGCTTGAATCGTGTGCTCCATCCTCAGCGGCTGGCGCTCCTCGCGCATGAAGGGAAGGAGGTGCGCGGGGAGGGTCGGACGGGCCTCGAGCCCGAGGCGCTCTTGCGGGTGTGGCAGGAGTCGGGTTGCGCGGAGCTCGAAGTCGTCGCCGCCCCGGGGGCCACCGACCAGCCCGACGCCGAGAGCGAAGACTTCCCTCCGTCAT
>JALGZO010000568.1 GCA_025774865.1 bacterium
ATCCGCGATGGGAACGAACAGATAGCTCTCCAGCTGCCCGGCGAACGAATGCTCCCGCGAGTCCTCATCGACGGCGGAAGACCGGACCGCGAACGTCGGCGGCGCCCCCGCGATTTCCCGCAGCGCGTCTCCGAGCTCGTCTTCGATCGTCGGTTCCAGACCGACGTCATCGTGCCACTGGCCCGTGACGCTCGCGTCGAACGCCTCCGGCGCCACGACCACCCAGGCCGGCACGGGGAAGCCCGCGTCGCTCAGACGAGCCAGCGCGGCGGCCTTGCCGCCCACCCGGTCCCGGCGGGCGGCGCGCGGGGAGCGAATCACCGCGCTCGATTCGAGAACCGTCCACATGGGAAGCATCCTCCTCGGGCTCATCCCGTTTCCGTGACGGGTTGGCGTGACCGGGTTCCTTCGGCTGCAAACTCGGTTGCGTGTCGTGTTGCAAAGAGAAACGATGCGAACGCTGGCAACAGAAACAAATCCGTCGTGAGCGCGGCTATCACCGCGACGGCCGTCAGCAGACCGGGATTCCCCACTGCGTCGCTGGCGGCGAAGGAGATGACCAGGAAGCCCGCGGTGAAGACGAGGCTCGTCGACACGACGGCCACGCCGCTGCTCCTCGCGACGTGTGCGATCGACTCCTCGAAGGAACGGCCCTTCGTCAGCTCTCGCCGGAGCCGGTAGAGCACGTGCACGGAGTCGTCGACGATGATCCCCATGACGACGGCAGCCACCGTGACCGTGGCGAGGTCGAGCCGGATCCCCGCGAACCCCATGACCCCGAGCACCAGGCCCACGGGCAACAGGTTCGGGGGGATGGCCACGACCGCGTAGCGCCAGGAGCCCAGGACGAGGGTCACGATCACGAACACCGTGAGGAACGCCAGGGTGAAGCTCGTGACCTGGTCGTCCAGGGTGTGCCTCACGATCTGCGAGTACAGCGGCAGGTACCCGCCCAGCGCGACCTCCGCGCGGTCTCCGAAGGCTCTCTGGGTCACGGACCTGGCGCGCTCGGCCAGTTCCCAGAACTCCCGAGCCGTGGCCATCGGCGTGGTCGCGGTCAGCCGGAGAGTCCGATCGTCCTCCGCCACCCAGCTCTTCAAGACGCCTTCGTGACCGGTCGCGTCCAGGAGAGCCGTGAGGTTCTCGACGTCTTCGTCGTACTCCGGCCTCCAGGGGCGTTCCAGCTCCTCGCCGGTCACGGCCACGTGGACGTCGCGAAGAACATCGCCCGCCGTCGTCGTCCGACCGATCGCCTCGACGGACTCGAGCTCCGCCTGCGCCGTGGCCAGCGCTCCGAGAAACTCGGCCTTCCGCCACCCGCCCGTCTCGGCCACCCGCAACGTCATCTCGAGCGGGAAGGACGGTCCGACCGACTCTTCGATCGTGTCGGCGTCCGTACGCGCCGGGTGATCCCCGGGCAGGAACTCGAAGCTGGCCGTATCGACGACGATTCTTCCGGCTCCGTAGAGCGCGCCCGCGGCGAGAAGCACCGTGAGAGCCACGACGAGTACCCGGTGACGTACCGAGAGGAGCATCAGACGCTCGACGAACGACCCCACGCGTCGGCTCGCGCCCGCCGGGGGGCGAAAGTTCGCGGCATGCGGAATCATCGCCGCCGTCCCCACCACCGAGAACACGAACGCCAGTACGACTCCCACGGCTGCGAAGATGCCGTAGTCTCGCGTCACGGCCATGCTCGCGGTCCCGAGCGACAAGAACGCGGCCGCGGTGGTGAACATGTTGAAGAGGCACGGTCTCGAAATCCGCGCCAGGCTTCGAGTGAGCTTCCGGACTCCGCTCGCGGGGCGGGTGAGCGAGATGTCGATCTCCGTCGACATGTGAACCACATTGGCCACGCCGAGAATCATGACGAGAGGCGGAAGGGCGATCGTGATCATGTTGATGGAGCGGCCGGCCAGGGTCATCAAGCCGAACAACGCGAGATCGGCGAACGAAACCGCCACGAGAGCCAGCACCGTCCACACGACCCGCCGCGTGACCGCGTAGAGCACGAACGCGACGACGGCGTAGGAGAGCCCGATGAAGCGAGCGCCGTCGCTGAGCGTGACCTCGTTGAGTGCCTCGTGCATGACGCCGACTCCGCCATGACTGGCGCGTTCGTCGCGCACCAGCCACGACTCGGTCGTGGCACGAATCTCGTCGATGATTCGACCGCGCTCGGTGTCGATCGTCGGCGTCGCGTCGAGCCACGTGAAGAGCACCAGCGTCTTTCCGTCCTGGCCCACCAGGTCCGAAGCCAGATGACGGCGCGCGATCAGATCTCGGGCCCGGTCGACGTCGTCGTCCTTCACCGGGGGAGCAACGACGGGCACGATCACCGGCCCGAGCATGCTTCCCTGCACCTTCTTCACGTTCGCGAGGCTGCGCACTCGATCGACGCCGTCGATAGCCTCGAGCTCACGGCTCAGATGCCACAGACGCTCCAGGCGACCGGGGTCGAAGGGGTCGGCAGTTCCGTGGATGGCGGTGACCACGACTTCGTCGTTGCCGAACTGTTCCAGGAAACCCCGGTAGGAAACGACCGTCGGGTCGTCTTCGACGAACCAGACCTCGAGCGAATTGTCGACGCTCAGCCGGGCGGCGTACGCGCCCATCACACCCACCACGGCGACGGATGCGAGCAGGGCGACGAGCCGGTGCCGAACGAGCGCTTCCACCGCGCGATCGAGCGTCCCCTTCATCGCGGCACCGCCGATCGCGATCGCACGCGATGGCCCATTGCGGGCTCCTTGTGGGCGGTCAGCACGTGGTGAGCCCCGTAGAAGAACGAGCGGTCGTGCCGGTGGCACCACGCGCCGAGGTCCTCGTCCTCGGCGAGCTTCCCCTCCAGGGCCGCCGGCCGGGTTCGCCCAACCATCATCTCCCGGTAGCTGAGCACGGCGTTGTCGCGGCTGACGCGCCACAACTCGCCGAAGAGCCGGTCGGACGCCGCCTCGCTCATGTACTCGAAGATGTCCGACAGCGAGAACTTGCTGAACGATCCCTCGGCGCGCTCGGGCAGGAAGCGTTCGATCTCGTCGTTGACGATCGTCACGCGGGAAAGAAGCCGGCGCAGCTTCGGATGGTTGTCTTCGATCAGCCAGGTGGGTCGCCGCCCGGGGGTCTCGTACGCGCCGCGCAGGATGTACTCGAGAAACCAGTTCGAGGCGACGGGAATCTCCGTGAGCCCGTGCCGCGCCCGCTCCCGGACGGCCGACGCCACGTCGTCTTCGACGTATCGGAACATGGCGGGATCGCGGCCGAGCCGCGCCATCACCGCTCGGTCGAAGAACAGGCGGAACAGTGTGCGCCAGCGAACGCCGTCCCAGCGCCTCCGGTAGAAGTCGCGCTGCTCGTCGAGCGTCCGGCACGCGAGCAATTCGTCCCGGGTGCGCCGCGAGTGCACCCACGGCAGCGAGCAGCGACGAAACAGCGCGAAGTACCGCTCGAAGCGACCGACGTGGATGACGCCGCGCTCGATCAGCCGGGGGTGGGCGTCCCAGAACTCGCCGGCCGGTCCGGAGAGCGCGTCACGAATCCGCCGGTAGGTACGTGCGCGTCCGGGCGACGGAGAAACGCCGACGAACTCGAGCAGCTCTCCGTGGCTCAGCTTCTCCAGGGCCGCCATCTTGAGCTCGAGGAGACAGCACTGCGAGAAGTTGAAATCCAGGGCGGTCAGCGAGCGAGGCTCGTCCAGGAGGTAGGCGAGGGCGTTGTCGCCCGAGGCGGCGATCGTGAACACGTCGTCGCGGGGACCGATGTCCAGCGCCCGGCGGTCCACCTCCGGATCTTCCCAGGACTGCGAGTAGAGGATGCTCCGAAAGACCCGCTCGACGCGGATCTCGCTCTTCGGGACGGAGCCGTTCGCTTCTCCGCACAGGGGTGTGCGGTCTCCGGCACAGGTCGAAGGACGATCCTGACGCGGTCGCTCCGCGGCCAACTGCCCTCTTCCCGACAGCTTGGACATCTCCGACCTCGTTTCGTGGTGCCCGTCAGTCGTTCCGACGACCCTCCACTGCAAAGAGCGGACCGCGACGCTCCCCGTCCCCGCCCGTGCGCCCTGCCGCACAGCATTGTGAGATTCCGTCGACAATGTCCGCTCGCCCCGACGCGGTGACCGAGCGCCTGCTTGCGCTCAACTCACCGCCCCCGACCGACTTGGCGAGTTCTGCCCACGACTGGCCCGTGTCTTGAAAGAGACCGGTCGAGAGATCGCAACCGAAGGGGGAGGCGGACCATGTCGATCGCGATCGCGAAGCACATCCTTCTCACCGGCGCGACCGGAGTGCTGGGCCGCGAGCTGGTCCCACGTCTCTTCCGGGAGCATCCGGGCGCCCGGATCACTTGCCTGCTCCGGCCCGATCGGAACGGTTCGATCGCAGAGCGACACGATTCCTTGGGGTCCGCCCGCGACGCCGGACGGCTCGACGCCGTGGCTGGCGACATCGCAGTCCCACACCTCGGACTGGACGCCACGACGAGAAGAGACCTGCGTCGCTCGGTCACGCACGTGATCCACGGTGCCGCGACGACCCGTCTGGACGAGGCGCCGGAGATCGCCAAGAGCATCAACTTCGACGGAACGGTGCGAGTCCTCGCGTTCGCGGAGTCCTGTCGAAACCTGGAGCTCTTCGCTCACGTGAGCACGGCGTACGTCTGCGGAGATCGCGAGGGTCTCGTTCTCGAGAGTGATCTGTGGCGGGATCAGAGCTTCTTGAACTCCTACGAGGAGACCAAGTGCCGCAGCGAGTTCGAGGTGCGCCGCCGATCGCTCGATCTGCCGGTCGCGGTGTTCCGCCCGAGCATCATCGTGGGGGACAGCCGGGACGGGCGCATCGCCTCGTTCGGCTCCCTGTACAGCCCGCTTCGCCACATCGCG
Organism: bacterium; assembly: GCA_025774865.1. Taxonomy (GTDB): domain Bacteria; phylum ARS69; class ARS69; order ARS69; family ARS69; genus JALGZO01. The sequence goes on from JALGZO010000568.1 coordinate 4,880, forward strand.
GAGGGCACGCTCCGCCGGATGCCGTGTTCCGCGGAGGCCCGGGTCGATCTGATCCCGGTGGACTACGTGGCGGAGGCGATCGCGCGGCTCACCGCGCGAAAGTGTGCGGTCGGCGAGGTCTATCAGCTCTGCGCCGGTCCCGGCCGTCGCGTGACGATGAAGCACCTCTTCGGGGAGACGATCCGCATCGCGGGGAATGGCGCCGGTCCTCCGATGCGCTTCGATCCGGGCGGGTTGCGCGTGGCCCCGGAGGGGACGCCGCCCCGGCTCCGTGTCTTCTTCGACTACCTGCACTTCGATCGCGAGTTCTCGATCGCGCGCGTGCAGGAACATCTCGGCGCGGATGTCGTATCGCCGCCGGCGGACTTCGTCACCCCGATGCTCGAGTACTGCCGGCGAACCGACTGGGGCCGGCGCTCCGCCCGAGAAGAAGTCCTGGCATGAGGTTCCTTTTCGTCGTGAACCGATCCGCCGGCCGCGTGAACGAGCCGGCGCTCCGGGCTCGGCTGGAACGAGAGTTCCGTGGCCACGAGTTCTCGATCGCGCACGAGACTCCGTCACGACCCGCGCTCGCCTCGGCGGGTCCGGACCTCGTCGTGGTCGCGGTCGGCGGCGACGGCACGGTACAGCGCATTCTCCGGCGGGTCGGCACCCCGTTCCCATGCCCGCTCGGCATCCTGCCGCTCGGCACCGCGAACGACCTGGCCGGGGCCGCCGGGATTCCGAGCGACTTCGCGGGAGCGTGCGCCGTCCTGCGGCGCGGCTCCACACGAAGGATCGACTTGATGGAAGTGAACGGGATCCCGTTCGCGACGGCGGGGGGCCTCGGACTTCCCGCCTGGGTGGCGAAGCGCGCGGACCGCCTGCGCGCCGGTCGTCTCGTCGGCCGGCTCGCCCGTCGCTGCGGG
>JALGZO010000569.1 GCA_025774865.1 bacterium
CATCTCTCGCTGCAGGGCGATCTGGAGGTGATGGCCGGGAACGGCTTCGTGGTACGCGAGCGCCGCCATGGTGTAGCGCGGGCGGCTCGGAAGGTCGTACGTGTTGACATAGAAGTAGCCGGGGCGCGAGCCGTCGTCCGGCGGGCCGTAGTAGTACGCGGCCGGCGCCGCCGCCGCCCGGTACGCTTCGATCTCCTTCAGGTCGCACGACGCCTTCGGCAGCGTGCCGAAGAGCTCGGGAAGCCGCCGGTCCATCGTGTCGAGTATCTCGCGGTACTCCTCGAGCAGCGCCTCCGGCGAGTCGTGGTAGAAGATGGGGCTCTCGCGAAGGTGCGCAAAGAACTCGAGAAGATCTCCCGTGAACCCGACCTCCTCACGAATCTGGTTCATCTCGCCGAGAATGCGTTCTATCTCGCGGAGTCCGATCTCGTGGACCTCCTGCGGCTCGAGATCGGTGGTCGTGTACCGACTCACCTCGAAGGCGTACCATTCCTCCCCCTGGGGCAGCGCGTTGATCCCGGGGACGTCCCGGCACGCCGGCAGGTAGTCCTTCTGGAGGAAGTCCGCGAGCTTTCCGTAGGCGGGAATCACCTGCTCATCGACGGCGAGCTCCACCGCGATGATGATCCGGTCCTTCTCCGCCGGCTCGATCGCGTCGCCGAGGCGATCTCCCACGTCCGCGACGACGTGCTCGGACGCATGTTGCAGCATCAGCGCGCGAACCTGGGGGATCGCGCGCTCGATCGAGACGCGATACGGGACGATTCCTTCCGCCATCCCCTTGCGCATGTTCGCCATGATCTGGTCGACCTGCTCGGGGAATGCACGCAGTCGCGCGATATACGCGTCGCAGAACTCGACAGTGTCGAACGGGTGCGACTCGATGATCTGAGGGAACCCGATATGGGGTCCTGATTGCTGACTCATCGGCACGAGGTACCCGCGGAAACGCGCACCCTCGACGCCGCGCTCGAGACCGCGATCGAAGATCTCCACGCTCATACGATCCGCGTCGGCGAGAGCGGCCCGATCGATGGCTTGGCTACGGATCAGATACGCTCGCAGCGAGTCGACGTGCGCGAGGTGTGCAGCCTCGGAGAGGTCTTGGAGGCGATCGCCGTATCGGTGGTCGCCGAGATACGTTGCCCAGGTCGGGTCCCGGCGCATCTGGTACTCCCAGTAGTCGCCGAAGAGCGACGAAAGATCGTCAGACGGCGCGGCGGCGGCAGATACCGCGGCGAACGCGAGCAGACCGCCGACGAGGGCTCGAATTCCGGGCACAGTGACCTCCTCCGATGACTCCGATTGCGATTTCGGGTCCTGCCCGGCATGGTAGTGGAAACGGAGGATTCATGCGATTGGGGCATTGTCGATTCGGCCCGGCCGTCGGGGTGGGAGCGTGCCTCGGCGCCCTCACACTCGGATGCGGCGGGACCGGCCCGCCGCCGGCGGACACCCGGACGGTGGGCGAGACCGACTGCATCGAGATGCCCGGGTTCGGGGCGGCAAGGACGCGCAGCCTCACGTTCGCGTTGACCGACTGGATCGATCCGGGGCATCTCCCGACACCGCGCAACGAGTCGGAGGCGATTCTGTTCCGTCACCTCTACGAGACTCCGTTCGAGATCGACTGCCGGGGAGACGTCGCCGAGGGGCTGGTCACAGAGTGGCAGTCCCGCGACGACGGTCGGACCTGGGTCCTGTACCTGCGTCAAGACGCACGATTCACGGACGGGTCCCCGGTGACGGCGGAGGAAGTCAAGCGTTGCTGGATGCAGACGCGACGGGCGATTCCGGCGGCGGAGCGGTCCTGGATCTGGGACGTCGTGCGACCGTCTTCGGTGCAGCCCACCGAAGACGGAGGGCTCGTGGTCCAGCTGGACGAAGCCCGGGACCTTCCCGATCTTCTCGCGCGCCCCGAGTTCTTCGTGTTTCGTGAGGACCCGGAGGGGTGGCCGCTCGGCACCCGCGGGCTACGGGCGGAGACTCGTCCGCAATCCGGCCGGTCGGGGGTGCATATGGTGACCTGTCACGATTCGACGGACGCGCTCGTCACCACGTTCGAGATCCTGCAAAACGGCGACTCGCGCGACGTCATCGCGCCCGGAGTCGACGCCGCCGTCGTGCGGGGCCGCGCGGCGCTTCGCTTTCTGGAACGATTCCCGGACGTTCGCCTGACACCGCTGCCCTGGGATCGGCTCTACTTGCTCCTCTCTCCGCACCGCGATCGCAGATCGGAACTGCCCCCCGAGATCCGGGACGAGCTCGCTCGGGACGTCACGGGCTCTGACGCTCGCGCGGCAACGTCGTGGCTTCTCGCGCCGCGGTCGATGTCGCCGCCCGCGTGGCCCACGGACGACTTGGTCCTTCCCCCCGGGTCACCCACCGGAGAGATGCGAATCGTGATGCCTCGCCGCGACGACGACGCCAGCCGTCTCGCGGAGCGCATCGCATTCCTGTGGACGGAGGCGGACCCATCGATCCCCGTCCGCGTGGCCCCCCTCGCTCCGCGCGACTTCCGCGATTCCCTCCGCCGAGGCGACGAAGCCGCGTACGTCGTACCGGTCGCCCGTGGCACCGCCGCGGCCGACCTGCAGCTGCGAGACCTCCTCGATCGCGCGCCGTGGCTCGCCGGCCCGGAGACGATCGTCCCGCTCGTCGAGACTCGTGCACATCTCGTGAGTCGCAAGCAGCTGACCGGTGTCGTCACCGGCTACGAAGGAACCCCCCTCCTTCAGAGCGCGGGCTGGGCCGGGTCCGGAGACGCGCCATGAGCCTCCGGAATCGGCTCTTGCGGTCGGCGCTCGCGCTCGTGCTCGGACCGCTGCTCGTACTCGTGGTCGTCATCCGCGAGGAGACAGCGAAGCGTTTGGAAAGGGAGTACGTCCGACGCGTGGACTCGCTCATCGCCGTGATCGAGGGGGATCTGGAAGAGCAGGCGCGGAGACTCGCTGCGCGGCTCACCGCCCTCTCCGAAACCGTCGCGGAAGACGATCGGCTCCGCCTCGCGCTCGGCGGCGACGATCGATTCCGCGCCTACCGACTGAACTGGGCCGGCCGGGCGGCGACGCTGACCGGACTCGCTCTGCTTCAGCTCCAGGACGAGACGGGGACGATCCTGAGCTCCGGCCACTTCCGCAACGAGTTCGATCGCGTCGATGCCCAGACGCCTGAGTGGCTGGCTTCCGCGCCGCGCGAGCTCACGCTCCTCGAGGCGCGCCGGCCCACCGGTCCGTTCTGGGCGCTCGCGCGCGTCGACTCGGTGCGCCTCGCGAACCGCACGCTGCGAGTCGTGGGAGGCGTCGAGATCGACCGCGGAAAGCTCGCCGCGCTCGCCCCCGACGACGATCTCGTCGTGACACTGGAGCACCCCGGGGGCACGCTTCGTCCCGACGGTGTCGCCGCCGATCCGCTCACCGCACCCGCCGCGATCGTTCGGGCGCTCCGGTTGCCGGCCCTGCCTCTGAACGCGGCTCCGACCCGACGGGAGGCGCGGTTCGTCGTGACGCACTCCCTCTCCCCGATGCGCGCGCTCCTGAAAAGCCTCGATGCCTGGCTGTTCGCCGCCTGGGGCCTCGTGGCGCTCGGAACGATCCTCCTCGCGATCCGCTTCTCCTCGCGCATCGCGCGACCGCTCGAGACGCTTGCCCGCCAGACCGCCTCCCTCGATCTCGACAAGCTCGACGCGGACTTCGATACCGACCGCCGCGACGAGGTAGGCACCCTCTCCCGGTTCCTCGGTGAGATGACGGTCCGACTTCGTACGAGCGTGTCGCGCCTCCGGGACGCCGAGCGCCGGGCCACGCTCGGCGACGTCGCCCGGCAAGTGAACCACGACCTGCGCAACGGCTTCACGCCGATCCGGAACGTGGTTCGCCACCTCTCCCAGGTCGCTTCCGACTCGCCCCAGGACCTCCCGCGCGTCTTCGACGAGCGGCACGGCACACTCGAATCCGGGCTCACCTATCTGGAGCAGCTCGCGTCCAGCTACTCGCGAATGTCCCCGGGCCGAAGCCGAGTCCGCTGCGATCTCGGCCACGTCGTCCGCCAAGCCGCGGAAGGGAGAATGGAACGCGACGAAGGTCCCGTCCGGCTGTCGCTCGCCCCCGACTTGCCCCCGGTGCTCGCGGATCCCGTGGGACTACGGCGAGTCGTCGAGAATCTCCTGGCGAACTCCTGTGAGAGCCTCCGGGGAGCTGGATGTGTGCGGGTCGCCACGGAACGGGCGAAGACCGGCACCGGAGATCCGGCCGTCTGCCTGACCGTGGCCGACGACGGCGCCGGGATCCCTCCCGACGACCTCGACCGCATCTTCGATCCCTTCTTCACGACGAAAGAGACCGGCGGGCTCGGCCTCTCCATCGTCCGACGCCTCCTCTCCGACTGGGGCGGGACCATCCGGGTGGAGTCGGAACCGGATCACGGAACCCGGTGTACGGTCGTGCTCCCCGCCGCGATCACGGAGCCGGTGTCGTGAGCCTCATCCTCGTAGTGGAGGACGTGGCGGCGCTCCGTGAGCAGTACGCCTACGACCTCGCCCGCCTCGGCGGACACGAAACGCGAGGGGCGGGAAGCGTCACGGAGGCGCGCGATCGCCTGGAGACCGACACGTTCGACTGTGTCGTTCTCGATCTGGAGATGCCGGGAGGCGACGGCTTCGAGCTCCTGGAGGTACTCCGGGCGAGGGGCAGCTCGATCCCGGTGATCGTCTATACCGGAACCGGCGACTACGAGCGCTGCGTGCGGGCGGTGAAACTCGGCGCGTACGGTTTCGTCGACAAGGCGGAACCGATGGAGAAGGTGCTCCGCGAGATCGACAACGCGATCGATCGATCGCGGCTGCGCGCCGAAGTACAGGAGCTTCAGCGGCGCCTCGACGACGATTCGCCGCTCCTCGGCACTTCTCGCGCGATGAACGAGCTGCGCGACACGATCGCACGCCTCGCACCGATCCCGAGCCCCGTCCTCGTCCTGGGCGAAAGCGGGACCGGCAAGGAGCTCGTCGCGCGGGAGCTCCATCGGCTCGGCCCCGCTTCCGGTCCCTTCCGCGCTCTCAACTGCGCCGCGTTGCCCGAGACCCTCGTCGAGAGCGAGCTGTTCGGGCACGAGCGCGGGGCGTTCACCGGGGCCGACCGCGCGCGCAAAGGGGCGTTCGAGATGGCGGCGCACGGAACGCTCTTCCTCGACGAGATCGGAGAGCTCCCCGCTCCGATGCAGGCGAAGCTCCTTCGGGTTCTGGAAGAAGATGTGGTGACGCGAGTCGGCGGCGAACGGGAGATCACGATCGCCGCGAGGGTCGTCGCCGCCACGAATCGCGACCTGGACGAAGAGGTCGCGGCGTCGCGGTTCCGCGAAGACCTTCTCTTCCGCCTCAATGTGCACGTCATCACCGTGCCCCCGCTCCGCGAACGGCTCTCGGACGTGCCGGCGCTCGTCGAGCATTTCCTCGCCGCCACCGCGCGGCGCTTCGGGGCTCGGCCGAAGCACGTCGACGCGGACGTGCTTCGATCCCTGCGATCGTTCGAGTGGCGACGGAACAACGTGCGGGAACTGCGCAACGCGGTCGAGCGCATGATCATCGCGGCCGAAGGCGACACGATCGAGTCAGCCGCGATCCCGGTCGAGGTGCGCGGCGCGGTGTCTGCCGCCGGAACGTTGAAGGATCTCAAGGCCGAGGCGGAGCGGCGCATCGTCCTGGCCGCGCTCGAACGGAACGACTGGCACGTCACGAACACGGCCGCGGATCTCGGACTCGCGGATCACGCGAGCCTCTC
>JALGZO010000570.1 GCA_025774865.1 bacterium
AGGCCGGACGCCGGCGCTCACCCGATCGCGACGCCGATGCGGAGGGGGAGGAACTGGGTGCTCAACCCTTCGGTGAAGCCGATCGTGTAGATGGAATCCAGGACGAAGCGAACTCGACGAGACATCCGGATGGAGAAACCGGCCCCCACGCTCGTGGCGAGACCGGAGGTGACCTCTTCCGGAAACTTCACGGGGGTGGCCCCGTCGGCGTCCGGCATGAGCGTCGCCGCCGACAGCGTCATGTCGAGGTAGCCGACTCCGAAGCCGAAAAACGGCGACGTGCGGAGAATCCTCGTGCCGAGGTGGTAACGCAACTCGCCGAGGAGCGTGGTGACCGTGGCGTCCCGGCCCTCGACCGAACGGATCTCGAACGGCTGTCCCTCCGGGCTCAAGAGGAGCAGCTCGTCGATGTGGGCCGCTTCGTCCGCCGGAAACGACTGCACGTGGAGTGACCCCACGAGCTCCCACTTCTCGGAGAGGCGGACGCCGAGACCCCCACCGAAGCTCGACGCCGTGTTCCAGAGCTCAGAGAACTCCGGCGGGTCGGCGGGAATCGCCCAGCCGGCCTGCAAATAGACGAGCAGGTCCTGCGCCGCGACTGGCGTCGCGGCGACGGCGCCGAGCAACAACAGTGGCAGCACGAACGCCGTTCGAATCATGGAGCCCTCCGCGCGTGAAGTCGCACTCTACTCACGCCGGCCCTGGGCACCAAGGACCGGACTCGAAAAGTCGCCAGGGGCGGGCCCCGGCGATGCTATCATGCGGTCGGCCGCCCCGGCCGCCCCCCCTGATGGGGTCAACCCGTCATGTGTCCTCCGCCCACTTCCCGGTTTGCTGTTGCGATCCTGGCCGGCCTTCTCATCGGCTCGTTGTCGGACTTCGCCCACGCGTCTTCGCTCGGCGCCACCGTGCGATTCGACCCGCACGATGTCCGGGTGCAAGAGGGCGCGGAAGGCCACGTTGTCTCCCTGCATGGTCCGTCGCCCGCCGCCGAGGGCGAGGTTCCGTCCTGGCCCATGGCAGTGCGCACCTTCCACGTTCCCGTCGGCTACGAGGCTCGATCGGCCCGGGCGATGCCGCGTGACGAGGTGCGCATCGCCGCGGGCGTCCGGAGTCTTCGTGGGGACGCGGTCGCGGGGACCGCCGCCGTGCGACTCACCTCGGGTTCGTTCGCCGGTCATGAGCTCTGCTCGGTTGCTTTCTCCCCGGTCCGCTGGGACCGCAGCACCGGGGATCTTTTCGTCGCGCGATCGCTCGACGTCGAGATCGAACTCGTGCCGCGGACGGCGAGGGCCGGGCTGATTCGCGAACGACGCAACGAGGCGGCGGAGCGCGCGATTCGTGAGGCGCTGAAGGCTTGGGTGGAGAATCCCGGCGACGTGCCGGCGATCGCAGCCGCCGAGACCGCCGTCGTGGAGCCGGGCGGGTTCGCGCCCCGCGATCTTCCGAGCGTCGAGGGGAGCGCCGTCGACATGGTGATCGTGACGACGGACGCGCTCGCCGCGTCGTTCGAGCCGCTGGTCGAGTGGAAGCTCGCAAAGGGAGTTCGCACCGTCGTGCGCACGGTGGAGTGGATCGACGCGAACTACCCGGCCGGCCACGATCAGCCGGAGCGCGTCCGCACGTTCTTGCGGGATGCCTACACGAAGTGGGGGACGTTCCTCGCGGTGTTTGCAGGCGACTTCGACGAGGTGACGCCGAGGAGTGCGTACAGCCGGTTCTTCTTCGGCGGCGCCGAGCTTCCGACCGACCAGTACTTCGCGTGCCTGGAAGGGGACTGGAACAGTGACGGCGATGCTCTCTGGGCCGAAGGACAGTTCCAGGCCGAGACCGGCGACGACGCCGACCTCTACCCCGATCTGTTCGTGGGCCGTGCGCCCGTCGCGGACGCGAGCGAGGCGGCTGCCTTCGTCGCGAAGTCGATTTCTTACGACAAGTCGCCGCCGCCGGCACCCGACTTCGTCGAAGACGTGTGCCACATGGCCGAGGTGCTCTTTCCGTCCGCGTGGGAGTTCGGCGACGACCCGCCGCAGATCATGCTCGACGGCAAGGACCTCTCGTCGGAGCTCGACCCGCTGGTGGACGGAAGCTGGACGCGCACGCTGCGCTACCAGAGCGACGACGCGCTCGACCGCCCTCTCGCGCTGGCCGAGCTCGAGGCCGGGCACCACCTGATCACGATGTTCGATCACGGGGACGCGACGAGGTTGAGCGTCGGAAACGGGCCGGATGCGTTCATCGGACTGGCGGATGTCGAGGCGCTGACGAACGGCGACCGGCTATCCGTCATCCTGCCCGCGGCCGCGAGCTTCAACGAGCTGGACCTCGAGTGCCTCGGCGAAGCGTTCGTGAACAACCCGCACGGGGGCGCGATCGTAGTGCTCGGATCGACGCGCCTCCAGTTCCCGTTGAGCTCCTCTCTCTTCTACCAGGAGTTTCTCCGGCTCATCTTCACGTCGCGCGTGACGCGCTTCGGAGCGGCCTCCCAGCTATGCCGCGTGCCGTTCGTGGCGCTCTCGCAGACCGACTCCACGCCGGACCGGTGGACGTCCCTGTCTCTGATGTTGTTCGGCGATCCCGAGCTGCGAATGTGGACGACGCAACCGGAACCGCTGGTCGTGAGCCACTCGGCCTCCGTACCGCTCGGAGACTCGTCGATCGCGGTGACCGTGACCGACGAAGCGCTGGCGGCGGTCGAAGACGCCCTCGTCTGCGTGAGCGATGGCGCCGGGACCTACGCCCGGACGCGGACGGACGCGGCGGGACAAGCCGTTCTGCCGCTTTCGAGCTCGATGACCGGGACGGTCGACGTCGTGGTGACGAAGCCGGAGTACCTGCCGCACGAGGGCACGTTCACGGTCGCGCCGGTGGCCGCGCCACACCTCGCGCTCACGGAGCACGTGTTCGACGATGACGGTGTCGGCGCGTCGAGCGGGAACGCGGACGGCGTGGTCGATGCGGGCGAGACGATCGAGCTCGATCTCACCGTCCTCAACGGTGGCGGATCCGCGGCGACGGCGGCGGCCGTGACGGCGTCGGTCGAGGCGGGCACGAGCGTGACCTTCGACATCCTGTGGAACGGGGGGGCGGACGCTTCCCGCGTCTTCGTGGGTCCCGAGGCGGCGAATCCCGCGACGGTGCCGTTCACGCTCGATTTCGCCGCTCCGGTGATCGAGTACGTCGGGAAGCCCGCGTTCACGTTCGCGCCCGACGCGGCTTCGTCCGGCGACGAGGGCGTCTTCCTGTGGCAGGACGAGACCGGCTGGCACCTGCTCTGGAGTGACGGCCCCGCGGCGACCACCGTCTCCGGCACGATCACCACGGACGGCAGGATCCGGGACACCGCCGGTACCGCGATGGAGAGCGGCGACGCCGTCACGGTCGGAGGAGGTGAGACGTCGCTCACGTTCAGCGGTACGACCGGACCCACCGATCTCGCCGACGGCTTCGATCTCGCGCTCGCCGACGGAACGAAGCTCACGGTGACCGACGCGACTGATCCGCTCGGTTCGATCGGGGCGGGGGCCGCGGGGAGCGGCACGATCGTGTTCGACGTTTCCGTGCCGCGCGACGGGCAGATCGCGTACGTGGACCTCGAGCTCACGTCGTCGGCCGGGGGGCCGTGGACCGCCGTGGTGCCGATCGTCTTCTCCGCGCCCGACCTCGAGGCGTACGTGTTCGCGGTGGACGACTCGAACGCACCGCCGCTCTCGGGGAACGGAAACGGCGTGATCGAGGTGGGGGAGACGGTGCGTCTCACGCCCACCGTGCGAAACGCGGGGAGCGGCGCCGCGGTGGGAGTCGGCGGAGTCACGACGGCGGCGAGCGGTATCACGTTCTTCGACGCCGTCGACGCGTACGGTGAAATCGCGGCGCTCGCCGAATCCGCCGGCCAGGACGGGTACGTATTCACGGTGGACGACGCGTCGGGCACGACCATCGAGCTCACGCTGACCGACGACCAGGGCCGCGCCACCGTGAAGTCGATGGAATTCGTCGCGGCCGGCGCGCCCACCGGCCTCGCGTTCACATCGAGCGAGTCCGAGATCGTGCTGACCTGGGACGCGGCCCCGGAGACCGATCACGCGGGATTCCACGTGTACCGGAGCTCGACCAGCGGCTCGGGTTTCGTGAAGGTGAATTTCGAGCTCCTTCGGACGGGCTCCCGTTTCGTCGACTCGGGCCGCCCGTTCGGAACCGTGTTCTTCTACCGGGTGACCTCGGTGGACCTGTCCGGCAACGAGAGCGCTCCGTCGGCCGAGCTCGCGGCGGGGACGACGTTCGCGCAGGTGCCCGGCTGGCCGCAGGCGACCAACAACTGGGTGTTCGGCTCGCCGGCGATCGCGGACGCGAACGACAGTGGCCGGGGCGAGGTCTACGTCGGCAGCCACGACCACAACTTCTACGCCTGGAACTGGGACGGCACCGTCGCCGCCGGGTTCCCGATTCCGACCGGAGGAGAGATCTGGTCCACGCCCGCTCTGGCCGACGTCGACGAGGACGGGGACGACGAGATCTTCTTCACCGGCCTCGATTCCGAAGCGTACGCAATCCATCACGACGGCTCGCCGGCGTTCGGCGTCACGGCGAACTTCTTCACGATCCCCGGAGAAGTCGGGGCGCGCGGCGCCGTGACGGTGACGGACATCGACTGCGACACGGATCTCGAGATCCTCTTCGGGACGGACGGGGGCGACCTGATGGCGTTTGACCACACCGGGGCGCCGCTCGCAGGCCCGTCCGGCGTGCTGTTCTCCGTCGATCCTCCGGGCTCCCGAATCTGGGGTCCGATCGCGGCCGCGGACATCGACGGCGACGAGGTGCGCGAGCTCGTGTTCGCGAGCTGGAACGACAGCCTCTACGCGATCGAGCCGGACGGCACGCTCGAGCCCGGCTTTCCGAAGGGCGCAGGGGGAGCCTTCCGGTCCGGTCCCGTTCTCGGCGACCTGGACGGCGACGGCACGCTGGAGATCCTCGCCGGCAACGACGACGGCAACGTCTACGCCTTCGAGCACGACGGAGGGGAGTATGCGCCGGGCGGGATCCTGGCGACTCTCCCCGGCGGGATCCGGAGCCTGCCCGCGCTCGCGAACGTGGATGTCGATCTCGAGCCCGAGATCTTCGTGAGCTGCATGGACGGCCGGCTCTACGCGTTCGAGCCCGACGGCACGGGGCTGATCCAGGCCGGCGGGCTCTTCGCGGACATCGACTCCTCGCGCAGCTTCTCCGCGAGCCCGATCGCGGTGGACGTGGACGGTGACGGCGACTTCGAGATTCTGGCGGGGCACCGTAACGGCAAGTTCTACGGCTTCCACCACGACGGCACTTCGGTCGCCGGGCTCCCCATCACCACGGGGAACGAGATCTACTCCACGGCGGCGGCGGCGGACCTCGACGCGGATGGCGATGTCGACGTCGCGTTCGCGTCGTACGACGCCAACGTGTATGTGATCGACTTCCCGGGCGCGTCAGCGGCGGCGGCGTACGAGTGGCCCACCTACGCGGGGAACAACTTCCGGACGGCGGCCTATGGGGAACGGCCCTGCGAACCACCGACGGCCGTGGGAGAACCGGAGTTTCGTCAGCTCGCTCTCACGCAGAGCGTTCCGAACCCCTTCGCGAGCCGCACGTCGATCCGGTTCAGCGTTCCCCGGGATATGGAGATCTCGCTGCGCGTCTACGATGTGGGCGGGCGCCTCGTGCGGACGCTACTCGACGGCCCGGAGCCGGCCGGACCGCGCACGGTTCACTGGGACGGT